>JAKFUJ010000439.1 GCA_021732805.1 Betaproteobacteria bacterium
CTGATTTGACCATCCGGAAATCATCGCAGTTTCGAGCCCTCGGGGGAATACCCGTTTTCCCTCTGAGAAAACTCGATTTACCCCCTCAATTCACCCACACGTTTCCGTGAAGACCCAGTAAAAAAAGCGGTTTTGCAGAATTGCAGGCGTAATCCAGCCCCGTTTTTTCATTTCATTCCTTATTTCGGGGCAGGCGTTTGAGTCTCGATAATAACGTGAGTCGCCGGAATCTGCCTGCGACAAGCTTGCACACGGCACAGCCTCGGGGCGATGATGCAATACATGCACGTAATGAGGGCATACTTGATACCGAATTACGCTGCCGGGGATGCAAATGACAGGTACGACGCTTGCTTGTATCAACATCACCATTTTCTTTTTTTGTACAAGAGGTGATACATGAAATTGTTTACATTTTTGAATCGAGCGGCAATCGCGCTGGCGCTGACTGCAGCGACCTGTGCGGCGCATGCGCAGAACTATCCTGTAAAGCCGTTGCGCATGGTGGTGCCGTTCGCGCCGGGCGGACCGAACGACATTCTTGGTCGTCTGATCAGCCAGAAGCTCACCGAGACCTGGGGGCAGACGGTTGTCGTGGACAATCGCGGCGGTGCAGGCGGCACCGTAGGCCTGGAAGCAGCATCGCGTTTGCCCGGTGATGGTTACGCCATCGCGATGGGCGGCTCCAGCAATCTGGCAGTGGCGCCCAGCCTGTATGCAAAACTGGCATACGATCCGGTCAGGGATTTCACGCCGATCATCAATGTCGCCATCGTGCCTTATGCGCTCGCCGTGAATCCGACAGTGCCGGCGAAAAACGTCAGGGAGCTGATAGCGGTTGCCCGCAAGAAGGATGGTTATCTGAGTTACGGCTCGTCGGGCATGGGCAGCATGTCGAGCCTGGCTGCGGAAATGCTCAAGTCGATGTCAAAAACCGAAATCGTGCATGTGCCGTACAAAGGCACGGCGCCGGCGTTGATCGACGTGATCAGCGGCCAGATCGACATGATGCTGGCCGACTTTGCCGTGATCAAACCGCATTCAGATGCAGGAAAACTGCGCGTGATCGGTGTCACCGGCAGCAAACGTTCGACTGCCGCGCGTGAGGTGCCGACCATCGCCGAATCAGGCCTGCCCGGCTATGAACTGTCACCGTGGTTTGGCGTGGTGGCGCCGGCCGGCGTTCCAAAGGACATCGTGGTGAAACTGAACGCGACCATAGGCGGCAGCCTGAAGTCGGCCGACGTGCTAAAACGGCTGGCGACCCTGGGTTATGAACCGCTCGGCGGGAGTGCCGAGCAGTTTGCCGAGACCATCAGGACGGACATCGCCAAATATGCAAAAATCGTCAAGTCGGCGGGGGTCAAGGCCGATCTCCAGTGATACGAACGCCCCTGCCTGATCACTGGCGGATGTTTTCTAATGGGCGCCGGCACGCATGATCTGTGTGATCATGGCGCGATTCCATGACGGTGCAACAAGCCGGATGAAGTCATACATGTAGTCGCGCAGGAAACTGCTGCGGCGGATCTCAATCCGTGTGATGGTGGGTTCAAACAGCGTGCTGGCATCACGCACCTGCAGGTTCCGGTCGCGAGCCGGTTCGTAGGCCACGGTGGGCAGTATGGCAATGCCCAGTCCGAGTTCGACATACGTTTTGATGACATCAGCGTCAATGGCCGACAGCACGATGTTGGGATTGATCCGTGCTTTTTCAAATGCACGCAATACTGCCGAGCCGCCGATATAACTCTGATCCAATGTAATTAACGGGTATTTGGCCAGTGTTTTCAATGTGAGCCGCTTTTCCTTGAGCAGGGGATGTTGTTTCCGCGTGATCACGCTGCGCTCGAGTTTCGAGCAAGGCAGCATGACCAGTTCATGCACCGGTTCCGGCGGTTCGCTGCTGATGCCCAGGTCGGCTTCTCCGGCGGCGACCAGTTGCGCGATCTGCGCCGGGCCGCCCTGGCGCAGCACCAGCTGTACGCGGGGATGGCTGACCATGAATGTCTTGATGACCCGCTGCAGCACATAGCGGGCATGGATATGTGTGGTGGCGACCACGAGACGGCCGACCGACTGCTGGGTGAGTTCGGCGGCAATATTGCGCAGGTTGTCGGCGTCCCGCAGCATGCGTTGTGCAACTTCAAGTACTGAACCACCGGCCTCGGTGACCCCGACAATGCGGTTTCCCCTGCGCAGCAGCAGGCTGATGCCCAATTCCTGCTCAAGCAGCTGAATCTGCTTGCTGACACCCGGCTGGGCTGTATGCAGGCGACCGGCTGCGCGCGAAATGTTATAGCCCGATTCGGCGATGCTCTGGAGATAACGGAGCTGGCGGAGATTCATGCTTTTAACTATAACAAAATAATATCGAACAATATTTAAATATTCTTTTATTACATATACGGAGAGTTTTACACTGCCGGCTCCACTCTGGAGGAGGGCAGGCATGCCAAGGATGACGGGCTCGCGCCTGGTCGCGGAAATGCTGCGCGGCTACGGTGTCAGCCATCTGTTTTATGTGCCTGCAATCCTGCTCAAGGGCATGGCGGAAATGGAGGGGATGAACATCCGCCGGATCATGACCCACGGCGAGAAATCGGCGGTCTATATGGCAGACGGCTATGCCCGTGCCAGCGGCAAGCCGGGCATCTGCCTGTCGCAGCAGATCGGCGCATCGAACCTGGCCGCAGGCCTGCGTGATGCCTACATGGCTTCGGTGCCCCTGATCGCGATCACCGGAGGCCCTTCACCGGGCGCGCGATACCGGAATGCTTATCAGGAGGTTGAGGATCTGTCGCAGTTCGATGCCGTGACCAAATTCAATGCACGGGTTGATGATCTGACACGCCTCCCCGACATGCTGCGCCAGGCCTTCCGCGCCGCAACGTCGGGTGCGCCGCGGCCCGTGCATCTGCAGTTGCGCGGGTTGCACGGCCAGGTGGCTGACGGCGAGGCCGAGCTGTCACCGGCGGTGGAACCGCAGTTTTCCAGAGTGCCCGCGTTCCGGCCGGTGGCCGAAGCTGCAGCGATTCGCGAAGCAGCGAAGCAGCTTGCAGAAGCACAGCGCCCGATCATTGTTGCCGGTGGTGGCGTGATGTCCTCCGGTGCACAGGCCGAAGTCATGGCGCTGGCCGAGCGATTGTCAATTCCGGTGGCAACCTCGCTCAACGCCAAGGCTGCTTTGCCCGATCATCATCCGCTGGCTGCAGGGGTGGTCGGCACCTACTCACGCTCGTGCGCCAATCGCGCAGTGTCGGAAGCCGACCTGGTGTTTTTCATTGGCAGCCGCACCGGCGGGCAGACCACGGTCAACTGGAAGGTCCCGGGTACGGGCACGCGCGTGATACAGCTCGACATCGAACCCATGGAGCTTGGCCGCAATTATCCGAATGCGGTATCGCTGGCCGGGGATGCTCAGGCAACCCTGCAACAGCTTCTCGCCGCGATTCCAGCGCAACCGGCTGCGGCAATGGCGTCGTGGACTGCACATGTACGGAAGCTGGTTTCTGCATGGCGTGCCGAAACCGCGCCGCTGCGTGATTCGGATGCGGTGCCGATGCGGCCGGAGCGTATCTGCAGGGTCATTTCGGAAACCCTGCCAGACAATGGTGTCGTGGTATCGGATACCGGGCACTCGGGGATGTGGACGAGCGCGATGATTGAATTCCGCACGGCGCAGCAACGATACATCCGTTGCGCAGGATCGATGGGCTGGGGGTTTCCGGGGGCGATGGGTGTCAAGTGTGCGCTGCCTGACCAGCCGGTGGTGTGTTTTACCGGAGACGGTGCGTTTTATTATCACATCGCCGAACTCGAAACTGCTGCGCGCTTCGGCATCAATCTGGTTGTGGTGGTCAACAACAACAATGCGCTGAATCAGGAAATTCCGCTTTGGGACAAGGCCTTTGACGGGCAGACCCAGGCCCATCCGGAGGATTTGTGGAAGTTCAGGACCACCGATTTTGCGCAGGTTGCCGAGTCTTTCGGCTGCGTTGGACTCCGTGCAGGTACGCCGGACGAGCTGCGTGCGGCGCTGCTGAAAGCCTTTGCGCTGAATCGACCCGTGGTGATCGATGCGGCCAGCGACGTGACGGCTTTTGCCCAAAAAGCCTGGACCCCGGAAGGTTCCGCCGGTGGATATTGATCTCGCCGCCCCCGGACTCGCCAAAATCATTGGTTGCGATGCGCCCATGGATCGTATCGCTCATGGCCTGACTTTCGGTGAAGGTCCGGTGTGGGATCGCCGTACGGGGCAACTTTACTGGGTGGACATCATCGGCAACACCATCTGGAAATGGCAGCCCGGTGTTGGTCAGTCGGTGGTCATGCGGCCCTCGGGGCACGCCAACGGCATGACCTTTGACCTTGAAGAGCGCATCGTCGTTGCCGGCTGGTCGAACCGCACCATCTGGCGTTTTGAGAAAGACGGATCGACGACGGTCATCGCTGACCGTTATGACGGCAGGAAATTCAACAGTCCCAACGACATTGTCGTCAAGTCGGACGGTTCGGTCTGGTGGACCGATTCTGCCGGCGGCCTGATCATTCCCGGCATGGTGGCTCAGGACACCCAGCGCTATCTTGACGTGATGGGCGTATTCCGGCTGTCGCCCGATGGCAGGACGGTCAGTCTGCCGGTTGCCGATTGCACCTACCCGAACGGACTGGCGTTTTCTCCGGACGAGAAGCTGTTGTACGTGAATGACAGCCGGCTGGGATTGATCAATGTCCATGATGTTCGTGCAGACGGCAGCGTCAGCGCAGGCCGGTTATTCCATAAATTCACCGAACCTGAACCCGGCGTCGCCGACGGCATGAAAGTGGATGTCGAAGGCAATGTTTATTGCACCGGACCGGGGGGGGTGTACGTGCTGGACCCGGCTGGAGGGGTGTTGGGAAGACTGAAAATCCCGGGGCACAGCACCAACATGGCATGGGGCGATGACGACTGGAAGTCATTGTATGTCACGACCTACGATTCGGTTTACCGCACCCGGGTGAAGGTTCCCGGTGTTGCAGTCTGGTAGCGGAGCTGTCGATGGCATGGACATTTGAACGTGTCGCAGGATCGCACAATGGCCCTGCCGGCGGACTGGCATGGGACGGCAGCGGCATGTTGTTCAGTCTGGTCAATGATGAGCGCATCCTGCGCTTCGATCCGGTTACGGGTACGACTTCCGAATTCCGGCGGTATACCGGTCGCACCAGCGGTATTGCCCTTGGTCCCCGCGGGTCGCTCTATGGCTGTCAGGAGGGCGGACGCCGCATTGTGCATTTTCTCGGCGACGGCTCGGCGACGGTGACTGCGACACGTCTGCAAGGCCGTATCCACAACCATCCATGCGATCTGGTTGTGGATCGCGCCGGACGTGTCTGGTTTTCCGATCCGCACAGCGGCACCCCGGCGTTTGGTCCGAAAATATTTCCACCGCTGGAACATGCGTCGGTGTTGCGCCTTGAACGCGATGAGCGCAAGTCCTGGACTATCCGGCGCATGACTCATGACACGCGCGCACCACGTGCGGTGCTGCTGTCTGCCGACGAGAAAACGCTGTATGTCGCTGAAGGTGATGCGCTGTCAGCCACGCGTGAGCTGCGCGCCTACACGGTGCTTGATGACGGGGAGGTGGGTTCGTTCAGGGTGTTGCACACGTTCGGCGCTGATTATTGCGGTGTGCATCGGGGTATTGAGGGAATGTGCCTTGATGCGGATGGCAATATTGTGGCCTGCGCCGGTGCGCAAGGGGCCGGTCCTGGTGCATTGGTCTATGTGTTCAGCCCCGGCGGCGCCGTGCTGGAGACGCATCCGTTGCCGGTTGATTTGCCGATGCGCTGTGCTTTTGGCGATGCCGGGCTTTCCAGCCTGTATGTGACGACCATGAGTGGCGACCTCCTGCGGGCCGGAAATTGTGGCCGTCACGGGCATGCGCAGCAGGGTTGAGGAGCAAGCCATGTTTATGACAGTCATCAGGCTGGTGATTGTGACGAGTGTGCTGCTGGCGACACTGCCGGCCGGCGCGCAGGGTTATCCCCAGCGTCCGGTGCGGATGATTGCAGTGGCCGCCGGCAGCGGCCCTGATGTGATCGGACGCATGCTGGGCGCCGTTTTTTCCGAGCGCATGGGCCAGCAGTTTTATGTCGAGAACCGGCCCGGTGCCGGCGGCAACGTCGGTGCCGAATTTGTCGCCAGAGCGGCACCAGATGGCTACACGCTGCTCATGGGATCGGCGAGTCAGGCCATCAGCATGACGTTGTTTCCGAAGCTGGGATACGACCTCATGCGCGACATGACTCCTGTATCCATGATCTCGACTGCGCCATTTGTGCTGGTGGTGCATCCCAGCATGCCGGTGCGCACAGTGCGTGAATGGATATCGCTGGCCCGTTCTTCGCGCGGTCAATTGCTGTATTCAAGTGGCGGGGCCGGGACGCCGCCGCATCTTGCCTCCCAAATGCTCAAAACCGCAGCTGGCATCAATTTTATCCATGTGCCGTACAAGGGCATCATGCCGGCGGTCAATGACCTGATCGGGGGGCATACGCATTTCTCGATTGCGGTGACAACCGCAGTGTTGCCGCTGGTGCAGGCGAGACGACTGCGCGGGCTGGGCGTGACCAGTGCGACACGTTCGGCGCTCTCCCCGGACATGCCAACCATTGCGGAAACGATACCCGGCTTCGAGGTCATAGGCTGGTACGGATTGTTTGCGCCGACCGGAACTCCAGTTACCGTGATTTCGCGTTTGTATCAGGAAACACAGCGCGCGATAGCGCAGCCCGATGTAACGCAGAGGTTGCTGGCTGTCGGCAGTGAACCGCAGGCGATGACAGCGGCTGCTTTTTCGACTTTTGTGCAGAGCGAAATCCGTAAATGGGGCAAAGCGGTGAAGGACTCCAATGCGCAGCCTGATTAGAACCATGCAGGCATTTGCTCATCGATGGCTGATGATCGGTCTGGTGCTGTGCGGGAGCGCCGTGGCGCAGGATTTTCCGGTCAAACCGGTGCGTTTTGTCGTCGGACCCGGGCCGGATGTGCTGGCGCGCACCGTAGGCCAGAAACTGACAGATGCCTGGGGTCAGCAAATCGTCATCGACCAGAGACCGGGCGCCGGCGGGGTCATTGCCGCCGAGATCGTCGCCAAATCCCGTGGCGATGGCTACACGCTGCTGCTCGCCACGGGCTCCCACACCATCAATGCCGGTCTGCAGAAACAGAGCTACGACCTGATGCGGGATTTTCGTCCGGTATCACTGGTTGGTTCGGTGCCGTTTATTCTGGTGGTGCATCCTTCGCTGCCGGTCAGGAACGTGGGGTCATTGATCGAACTGGCGCGGGCAAAGCCGGGTGAACTCAATTACGGCTCGGCCGGCAACGGTACTCCACCGCACCTCGCCGGTGAAATGCTCAAGATGCTCGCCGGTATCCGTCTGGTGCATGTGCCCTACAAATCCGCCGCGCAGGCGATGACCGATGTGCTGAGCGGCCAGCCGCAACTGATGTTCGCGGTGGCGCCGGTGGGATTGCCGCAAGTCAAGGCGGGCCGGGTGCGCGGAATTGCAGTGAGTACTGCGCAACGCTCGCGCATGGCGCCGGATTTTCCAACCGTGGCCGAATCCGGACTGCCCGGATTCGAGGTCATAGGCTGGAACGGTGTATTGGCACCGGCAGGGACTCCGGCGACTGTAGTTGCGCGCCTGCACGATGGCATCGAGAGCGCCTTGATGTTGCCGGACGTCATCAGCCGGCTCGCAACGGTCGGTTTTGAGCCCGTCGGTGGCTCTCCGGCATCGTTTGGAGAGTTCATGCGCACTGACATGGCACGCTGGGCCCGGGTGATCCGGGAGGCCGGTGTCAAGGTGGATTGATCAACCCGGCGCGTCCGGAATCGGAAGGAGCATCATGGCTGTCAAAGCAGGGAAAACCGGCAGGACGAAGGCTGCGGTCAAGAAGCGGGCAAGCAAAGCAAAGGCCGGTGCGCTGCCACGCATTGACGTGCACAGTCACGTCATTCCACTGGAAATGTTGCAGGCCATTGAGCGGGATCCGGTGCGCTACCAGATGCGCCTGGCCGAGGTCGACGGCAAGCGTCGCATCGTGCGGGAGGGCGGCCATACTTTCCCGGTGTTTGAGGAATTTCATGATCCGGCGGTCAAGGTGCGCGGCATGGACCGCAAGGGTATCGACGTGTCATACATCTCGCCGGCACCGATGGTGTTCTTTTACTGGCTGGATGCCGATACGGCACTGGCTGCTTCGCGCGTCATCAACGATGGTATTGCGAAGATGGCGGCGGCCTGTCCGGACCGGCTGCGTCCGATGGGTACCATTCCGATGCAGCATCCCGACGCCGCGATCGCGGAACTGGAGCGCATCGTGCGCGATCAGGGGTTTCGCGCCATTGAACTTGGCACTTCGGTGGAAGAGGCCGCACTGGCAGATCCGCGTTTCCGCAGCGTGCTGCGTCGCGCCCAGGACCTGAAAGTGTTCATTTTTGCCCACCCCTATTCGTTCGATGCTTCCTGCGGCCTTGAGGGCTATTACCTGCGCAACCTGATCGGCAACCCTTTGCAGTCGACCATCATGGCGGCCAATCTGATGTACAGCGGGGCGCTTGATGAACTGAAAAAACTGAAAATCTGCCTTGCCCATGGCGGCGGATACGTCCCGTACCAGATCGGCCGCTTTGTCCATGGCCACAAGGTGCGCAAGGAAACCCGTGCGCTGACCAGGACCTCGCCGTACAAGCTGATGCGCCGTTTTTATTACGATGCCCTGATTCATGATCCGAAGGCGCTGCGCTACCTGATCGATCAGGTGGGAGCGGACCGCGTCACGCTGGGCACAGATGCTCCGTTTGACATGGGCGAGGAGGCTCCGCTGGCCATGCTCGACAAGGTCAAGGGGCTGACCAGGAAGGAAAGAGAGCAGATTTGTCACTACACGGCGATGGATCTGCTGGGCGGAAAGCCATGACGGAGATTGCAACGCGGTTCATTCACCGCACATAAAACACCCCAATGGGAGGAGGACTCATCATGTATCGCATTATTGGTTTCCTCGCAGCTCTGGTCTTGGCAACTGCCGCCATGCCAGTACAGGCTCAATCGGGTTATCCGGCACGTCCGATACGTCTCGTCGTGCCATTGGCGCCGGGGGGGCCCAGTGACATCCTGGCGCGCAGCATGGCGCAGCAATTGACGGACAGCATGAAGCAGACCGTATTCGTCGACAACCGTACCGGTGCCGGTGGTGTTATCGGCACTGACAATGTGGCCAAGTCGTCTGCCGACGGCTACAACATGCTGTTGCTTGCGGTGGCCACCTATACCATCAACGCCGGCCGTTATGCCAGGCTGCCCTACGATCCGATCAAAGACCTGAAGCCCGTGTCCATTCTTGCCGGTGCACCCTATGCGCTTGTGGTGCACCCGGCGCTGCCGGTGCGCACGCTGAAGGAACTGGTCGCGCTGGACAAGAAGCGGCCAGGCCAGATCAATTACTCCTCCGGTGGAGCAGGAACCGGACCGCATCTGGCCACGGAGGTACTTAAGGCTGCAACAGGCATGACTGCTGTGCACATTGCTTACAAGGGCGCCGCTCCGGCCATGGTGGATTTGATCGCCGGGCAGGTGCAGTTTCAACTCGCCAACATGATTGCCAGCGTGCCGCTGGTCAAGCAAGGACGATTGCGTGTTATCGCCATCAGCGGATCCAAGCGTTCACGCGTTTGGCCCGGGGTGCCGACCATTGCCGAATCCGGTGTTTCCGGCCTTGATGAAGTCGGTGGCCACATGATCATGGTTCCAGGGGCGACATCGCCAGCGATTGTGGCGCGTCTCCACCAGGAGTTGATCAAGGCTTTGCAGCAGCCCGATGTCAAGGCACGACTGGAAGGCGAAGGAGCGGAGATTTTCGGCACATCCCCCGAGCAATCTGCCGCTACCGTACGTTCCGAGATCGAGCGCATGGGAAAACTGATCAAGCAACTGGGCCTGCAGGCGGAGGGAGCTTGAGCAATCGCATCAAACCGATACGCCGGGTTGTTACCGGCAACGACGCGCAAGGCCGCTCACGGGTGCTGTTTGACAGCGCTGCGCCCAATGGCAACCCTGGCGCGATCCGCCCCGGCACCTGCATGACAGACGTGTGGGTGTACGAGCAGTGTCCGGCGCCGATCGGCGGGGAGCGCGACGATGGCAACCTGCCATTCAGTTTCGAGCCGCCGGCGGCAGGCGGCCATTTGCGTATTGTGCAATCACCACCCAAGCCCGCCGGCTACGAACCGGCGACTGACAAAACCGCGATCCCGCTGCATGAGCCGCGCCAGCGTCACGGCGGCACATGGGATCGTGGCGGCGCCAACGCCTATTCGTCCCCTGTCCACAAATCAGAGACCGTGGATTACGGGATCATGCTGGAGGGCGAGCGCGTGCTGCTGCTGGACGACGGCGAGCATGTGATGCATCCGGGTGACATCGTCGTGCAGCTCGGCAACTGGCATGGCTGGACCAATCCGCGCGAGGGCAGTTTGATGGCTTTTGTGATGATGGGCGCCCGCTACAAGGATTGAGCAGTTTATCCGGGAATGATTCCATGACAGCAACCAAACCAGTGCGACGGCTGATTACCGTCGATGATGCAATGGGGCGTTCGTGCAAGATTGCCGATGGCCCATCGCCTGATGTGAGGACTGATCCCGCGCGACCGGGCTACAGCAGCACGCGTATCTGGGTCACTGACCGCACTCCTGCACGCATCGGCAGCATTACGGACACGCTGCACCTGCCGCATGCGCTGGAGCCGCCACAGGGAGGCTCGGTATGCCGTGTGGTGACTTTTCCGCCTGAGCGTGGAGGATCCAGGATTTCAGCGTCTGCGGTGCAGGATTTTTTTGCCGCCATGGGGTCCCCGGCAGCGTCGACCGGCGGCAAGGATGCGCCGCATCCCTATATGCAGAGGACCCGTACTCTGGATTTTTGCCTGATTCTTGAAGGCGGGATCACGCTGGTGCTGGATACTGAAACGGTGGCGCTCAAGGCCGGGGACACCGTGGTTCAGCGCGGCACCAACCACGCATGGAGCAACCGCTCAGGGGCGCCATGCACGATTGCATTCTCGTCCCACGACGCCGGGTTCTGAATATTTTTTTCTAAGGCAGCAGTGTTGCGGCACCGCGGCCCGCTATTCTGCCGGTGACAAAACATTCCGCGATGTTGCCGCCCGACATGTAGATATGGCCGAAGGAGCTGCCGAGTTCCCCGGCGGCATATAGCCGCGGGATCGGCTGGCCGTAGACATCGATGATCCGCGACTGCGTGTCGTGTACCGGTCCGCCCTGGGTATTGGAAATCACTGCATGCATCGGTGCGCCGTAGAACGGCGCCTTGGCGATGGGCAGCATGCTGTTGGCGGGGCGCTCGAATTCATCGTCATGTCCCTTCGCGCACTGTGCGTTCCAGCACGCCACTGAAGCGCTAACCGCCGCAGGATCAATGCCGAGCAGGGCGGACAATTCTTCCAGCGTGTCGGCACGTTTGAGGATGCCGTTTTCCACTTCCTGCAGGTTGTCATCGCTCCAGTCGTAACGCAGTCCTTCGTCGTTGGAGGCAGGTTTGCCCAGCGGGTAGAGCCGGCGGCCGGCGTCGTCGCAGATCATGAACGCCGGGTTGCGCGGCGCGCGCTGGGTGACCGGGTCGAAGTATCCCAGCGGACGCACCGCAGTGTCCTGGGTGTACGGCTGGTACTCGGACATGAAACGTTTGCCCGACTGATCGAGCAGTATCCACGCCATTTTCAGTTTGACCTGGTCGTGATCTCCGGGAAACCAGTCAGGGAAACGCTTGACCCGGATGCCGTACGGATAGGCCGGATCGGTATGGCGGAAGCCGTAGGCGCCATGCACATGCCACATGTGCCACAACGCGGCGCCGAGATCCTGCGCCATGCGGATGCCGTCGCCGGTGTTGCTGCGCGCGGCGGCGTTGAGTACCGGATAGGTTTCAAGGAACTGCGCCTTCATTGCCGCGTTGCCCTCAAAGCCGCCGCTGGCGAGGACTACGCCGCGGCGCGCTCCGATATGTTGTTCTCTGCCGGTGTGGTCGCTGACGGCGACGCCGCGCACTTCGCGCGTTGCCGGGTCGGCGATCAGACGCACGGCAGCGGTCCCCAGCCGCACTTCAACACCGGCAGCCAGTACATTGTCATGCACGACCTTGAACAGTTTCGGGCCGTTGGGCGCGCCGTTGGCCCAGGGATAGTCCCTGCGCGCATCAAGCCCGGGAACGTCGACCACCGAC
>JAKFUJ010000157.1 GCA_021732805.1 Betaproteobacteria bacterium
CGATCGTATGTATTCAGGACACTGAGCAGTCAAAGTTCAGGATGAACGAACAAACGACGACCTTGCCCACCGGCAAGGAGCCGACGCTGCGGGTGATTCCGATGCCGGGCGACGCCAGTCATACCGGTGATATTTTCGGCGGCTGGATCATGTCCCAGGTTGACCTTGCCGGCAGCGTCCCGGCGGTGCGGCTGGCGAAAGGACGAGTGGCCACGGTTGCCGTGAATTCTTTTGTGTTCCGTCAACCGGTACTGGTGGGCGACCTGGTCAGTTTTTATGCTGAAGTAGTGAAGGTGGGGCGCACTTCGATTACCGTTGAAGTGCAGGTCTATTCGCAGCGCCTGCCCGAGCGCGAGCAATGCGTCAAAGTCACGGAAGCTATCCTGACCTATGTCGCCGTCGATGCGAAGCGCAAGCCGCGTGTGGTTTTGCCGCCACAGAACAGTTGATGTACTTGAATTTGTTGTTGAAATCGACGGGCGGGCGAGTAACATGTTTTCCAGATTGCGAGTTGATCGCGACAATCGTAAACAGGCAAGTCACTCAAGGAGAGAGGCGTGAAATATTCGAATAAAATCATGGGTTTGGCTGTTTCCGTTGCGCTGGGAGCAATGTCCGGACAGGTTTTGGCTTCGGGCTTTCAGTTGCAGGAACAAAACGCCAGCGGCCTCGGCAATGCTTACGCCGGTCAGGCAGCGGCCGCGGAAAACGCGAGCACGATATTTTTTAATCCCGCCGGTATGACGCGGCTTCCGGGACGCCAGGTATCGGGCGCGATCAATCTGATCCTGCCCTCTTCCGAATTCACCAACTCGGGCACATCGACGGCGCCCGCCGGACTGCCGTCACCGGCGGGCAATGGCGGTGATGCCGGAAGTTTGGGTGTGGTGCCAAACGCCTATTTGTCATGGCAGCTCAATCCCAAGCTGTGGCTGGGTCTGGGCATCAGCGTACCGTTTGGTCTGGGCGTTGAATACGATCGCGGCTGGGTCGGCCGTTTCCAGGTGCAGAAGGCCGAAATCAAGACCATCGACATCAACCCCAGCGTGGCCTACAAATTGAATGACGCGGTTTCCATCGGCGGTGGCCTTAGCATCCAGCGCGCCGACGTGAAAATCGACCGCTCGGCTTTTGTCGGTGTCGAGACCGCGAGCAGCCTCAAGCTCGAAGACGACAGTTTCGGCTTCAATCTGGGTGCCATGTTCAACCTGTCGCCGGCAACGCGTATCGGCCTGTCGTATCGTTCATCGATCAAGCATGATCTGGAGGGCACGGCGACGGTGGCCGGTGTCGGTGCGGCGCCGATTCAAACCTCGGCCAAGCTGCCGGACACACTGGCGTGGAGCATTTCGCACCAGATCAATCCCAAGTGGCAACTGCTGAGTGATATCACCTTCACCCAATGGAGCAAGATCAAGCAGGTGCCGATCATCACGACTGCGGCCTCGCCGCTGGGACCGGCGGGCCGTGTCCTCGACACCTTTGCCTTCGAATTCAAGGATACCTACCGCATCGGCATCGGTGCCAATTACAAAATGCAGGACAACTTCACGCTGAAACTGGGTGTGGCCTACGACAAGAGTCCGGTGTCCGATGCATTTCGCACTGCGACATTGCCGGACAACGACCGAACCTGGCTGGCGATCGGCGGCAAATACCAGGCGACCAAACAACTGACGCTGGATTTTGGCTACGCCCACATTTTCGTCAAGGATGCGTCTATCAACGCCAACAGGGGCGTGGTCGCCGCGCCGTTCCAGGGCAACGTGGTCGGCAATTACAGCGACCCGAACGTGAATATTGTCAGCGTGCAGGCGACCTACAGCTTCTGATACCCCGTTTCCGGCGATCAGCAATCAGCGGGCGGCCTGTGGGCCGCCCGTTTTTTTGCCTGCCGTCCTCACACGGCTGGCCGCAAGCTGCGTGCTAGAATCGTTTCACGCTTTCAGCAGTGCCTCAGTTCAGGAGTGTCATTCCATGCCCGATCATCCCCTGGTGGTGCGCAAAGTGGCCGTGCTCGGCGCCGGAGTCATGGGCGCCCAGATTGCCGCGCATCTGGTCAATGCCAACGTCCCGGTCATCCTGTTTGAGCTGCCGGCCAAGGAAGGCAATGCCAACGGCAATGTGCTGAAGGCCGTGGCCAACCTGAAAAAACTGGAACCCAGTCCGCTTGCGCTCAAGGACAAGGCCGATCTGATCGAGCCGGCGAACTACGACCAGCATCTCGAGCGACTGCGCGATTGCGATATTGTCATCGAGGCGATTTCCGAGCGCATGGACTGGAAAGCCGATCTCTATAAAAAAGTCGCGCCGTATCTGGGCCAACACACCATCTTTGCCAGCAACACCTCGGGACTGTCGATCAATAAACTGGCGGCGGCGTTCCCCGAGCAGCAGCGGCACCGCTTCTGCGGCGTGCATTTTTTCAATCCGCCGCGTTACATGCATCTGGTCGAGCTGATTGCCTGCACCGGTACCGACGCCGGCATTCTCGATGACCTCGAGCGGTTTCTGGTGACCACGCTGGGCAAGGGCGTGATTCGCGCCAAGGACACGCCCAATTTCATCGCCAATCGTGTCGGCGTATTTTCGATGCTCGCCACCATTCATCACGCCGAACGTCTTGGCATCGGTTTTGATACGGTGGATGCGCTGACCGGTTCGCTGATCGGTCGCCCGAAAAGCGCCACTTTCCGTACCGCTGATGTGGTTGGCCTCGATACCTTTGCCCATGTCGTCAATACCATGCGCGATACGCTGCCCGACGATCCGTGGCACCAGTATTACGGCGTGCCGGCGTGGCTGCAGAAATTGATCGACGAGGGCGCGCTCGGACAGAAGACGCGCAAGGGTGTCTACCAGAAAATCGGCCGCGACATTCAGGTGCTGGACCTGAAAACCGGCGGTTATCGCGTATCCGACGGCAAGGCCGACGAAACTATCGTCGAAATCCTCAAAAACAAAAATCCTGCGGAGCGTTTTGCGCAACTGCATGCCTCCAGCCATCCGCAGGCGCAGTTCATCTGGTCCATTTTCCGCGATTCATTCCATTACTGTGCGCTGCATCTCGAGTCCATTGCGCACAATGCCCGTGATCTTGATTTTGCAATTCGCTGGGGCTTCGGCTGGGATGCCGGGCCCTTCGAAATCTGGCAATCCACCGGCTGGAAACAGATCGCCGGCTGGATTTCCGAAGATATTGCCGCGGGCAAGTCCATGGTCAATGCACCGTTGCCGGCATGGGCTGCGGATCCGTCGCGCATCGGTGTGCACCGGCCCGACGGTTCCTATGCACCGGGGAGCAACAGCTACCAGCCGCGTTCGGTGCTGGCTGTTTATAAACGCCAGCCTTTTCCCGACAAACTGCTCGGCGAGGAACGTCAGTACGGCACCACCATATTCGAGACCGACGGCGTGCGCTGTTGGCATACCGGCGATGACATTGCCATCGTCAGCTTCAAGAGCCGCATGCATGCCATCGGTGACGATGTGCTGCAGGGCGTGCAGCAGGCGATAGCCGAAGCAGAAAACAATTACATCGGACTGGTGGTGTGGCAGATCGACCCGCCGTTTTCAGTGGGCGCCAATCTGAAAAAATCGTCGGGTAATACCGCAAAACCCGCGCCGCCTTCGGCGCTGGGCAAACTGTTCAAGAGTGTCAAGCGCGAAGCCGAATCGCTGGCACTGAAAGCGGCGCGACAAATCGGCGTCGCCGATCAGTTGATGGCCGGCAAGCTGGCCGAAGTTGAACATCTGGTCGAGCAATTCCAGATCACCACGCAGATGCTCAAATATTCGATGGTGCCGACGGTGGCTGCGGTCGATGGTCTGGCGCTGGGCGGTGGCTGCGAATTCGTCATGCATTGCGACCGCGCGGTGGCGACCCTCGAAAGCTATATCGGCCTCGTTGAAGTCGGCGTCGGCCTGCTGCCGGCGGGTGGCGGTTGCAAGGAGTTTGCGATGCGCGCGGCGGCGGATGCCAAGGGCGGGGATATGTCACCGTTCCTGCAAAAGTACTTCAAGGCGGTGGCGATGGCCGAAGTGGGGCGCAGTGCCGAACATGCGCGAGAAATCGGCTACCTGCGCGTCACCGACCGCATCATCATGAATCGCTTCGAACTACTGGAAATTGCCAAGGCCGAAATCCGCGCGATGGCGGCTGCCGGTTATCGGCCGCCCCTGCGTGCCAAGGCGATTCCGGCGCTGGGGCGCAGCGGCATCTCAACGATCCGCGCGTTCATGGAAAACATGCGTGCCGGCGGGCATATCTCCGAACATGATTACCTGATTGGCACCAAGGTCGCGACGGTACTATGCGGCGGTGACATCGAAGGCGGCAGTCTGGTCGACGAGCAGTGGTTTCTCGACCTTGAGCGCCAGCATTTCATGGAACTGATTGCCACTGAAAAAACGCAGGCGCGGATTGAGCAGATGCTGAAGACGGGCAAGCCTCTCAGGAACTGAGGGGCTTGATGTTGGAACAACATGCTTTTGTTTTTCGGCGGAGACTAACCTTCAGGTTATGTCGTAGCCAAAAAACGCAGGCGCGGATTGAGCAAATGCTGAAGACGGGAAAGCCACTTAGAAACTAGGATTGAGGATTGAGGAGTGCGGATTGAGGAGTGAGGGGCGCATTGCCAAGGGCCTGCTCAATCCTCGCTCCTCAATTCGCTGAATCGAGGAATGTAAAATGAGCAAACAAGTCCAAGACGCCTACATCGTTGCCGCCACCCGTTCCGCAGTGGGCAAGGCGCCGCGCGGCATGTTCAAGAACACACGCCCCGACGATCTGCTGGCGTATGTGCTGAAGAGTGCCGTGGCACAGTGTCCCGGCCTCGATCTCAACGAAATCGGTGATGTCATCACCGGCTGCGCGATGCCCGAGGGCGAGCAGGGCATGAACGTCGCGCGTATCGGCCTGCTGCTGGCCGGTTTCCCGGATACCGTGCCGGGACTGACCATCAACCGCTTCTGTTCTTCCGGCGTACAGGCCGTGGCCGACGCTGCGGCGCGCATCCGCCTCGGCGAAGCGGATGTGATGATTGCCGCCGGCACCGAGAGCATGAGCATGGTGCCGATGGGCGGCAACAAACCGACCTTCAGTCCGGGGGTGTTCGAGAAGGACGAGAATGTTGCGATTGCCTATGGCATGGGCATCACTGCCGAGCGTGTTGCCGAGCGCTGGAAAGTCAGCCGCGAGGATCAGGATCTGTTTGCAGCCGAAAGCCACCGCCGCGCGCTGCGCGCTACCGACAGCGGTGAGTTCAAGGATGAGATCTCGGTGTACACCATCAACGACCGCCTGCCCGATCTGACGACGCGCGAAATCAAGGTCAACACCCGGCAGGCCGCGCACGACGAAGGTCCGCGCCGCGACACTTCTCCTGAAGGTCTGGCCAAGCTGCGCCCGGCGTTTGCCGCGAAGGGCAGCGTGACCGCCGGCAACAGTTCGCAGATGTCCGACGGCGCCGGCGCCGTGGTGCTGATGAGCGAGGCGGCGTTGAAGCGCTACAAGCTGCAGCCGCTGGGCCGGTTTGTCGGTTATGCGGTGGCGGGGGTGCCGCCCGACGTGATGGGCATCGGTCCGATCAAGGCCATACCGAAAGTGCTGGCGCAGGCGGGCATCACCCAGGATGCGCTGGACTGGATCGAACTCAATGAAGCGTTTGCCGCGCAGTCGCTGGCAGTGATCCGCGAACTTGGTCTCGATCCGGCGAAGGTCAATCCGCTGGGCGGCGCGATTGCGCTGGGTCATCCGCTGGGCGCCACCGGCGCAATTCGCGTCGCAACGTTGATGCATGGCCTGCGCCGCCAGAAGAAAAAATACGGCATGGTCACCATGTGCATCGGCACCGGCATGGGTGCTGCGGGCGTGTTTGAGTCGCTGTGATTCGGGTGCTGCAGCCTGTTGTCGTTATCCCGGCGCCATCTGAGTGACGGAGGATGGATGAAAAAATATAAATTAAATCAATTATTTACGATATTTTTCCTGGCATTGTTGCCGATGGCTGCACCCGCTGCCGAAATCGAAGGCGTCAAGGTGCCCGACAGCGCGCGCGTCGTCGAGGGTGCGCCGGAACTGCTGCTGAACGGCGCAGGGCTGCGCACCAGATTCCTGTTCAAAATTTACGTCGGCGCGCTGTACCTGCAGAAAAAAACTACGACGGGCGCCGCCGCGATCAATGATGCGGGCACGAAGCGCGTTGCGTTGTACATGCTCCGTGATCTGTCCGCTGCGCAGTTTGTCGATGCGCTGGAGGACGGCCTCAAAAACAATCACACCGCCGAAGACCTGGCGAAGTTCGATGCCCGCGCCAAACAACTGCGTACATTGTTCGACGCATTGAAGTCAGCAAAAACCGGTGATGTGATCCTGATTGATTACCTGCCGGGCAGCGGCACCCGCATCACGGTCAACGGTGCAGTCAAGGGCACGATTGCCGGCGACGATTTCAATCGTGCGCTGTTGCGCATCTGGCTGGGTGAAAATCCCGCCGATGGCGACTTGAAAAAAGCGATGCTCGGCGGCTGATACGATTCAGCGTATCTTGCTGATCGGCCCGGGGTGGGCGATGCCGAAGCCCTGCGCATAGTCAAAACCGATTTCCTGCAGCTTGACCAGCACAGCTTTGCTTTCCACATTCTGCGCGATTGCGCGTATGCCCAGGCGCTGACAGGTAATACTGATCGCGCGGGCGCGGGCGAAATCACCGGGACTGGTGATGATGTTCTGGATGATGCTGCCGTCGATTTTGAGGTAATCAATCGGCAGATACTTGATGTGTCCGAATGCCACTTTGACGCTGCCGAAATTGTCCAGCGTGAAACGGCAACCCAGCGGTTTCAGCGCACGGATGAATTTGAGCGCCGCCTGCGGATGGGCGAGCGCTTCGGGTTCGGTGATTTCAAAACACAGCCGGATGCCGGGGACATCGTGTTTCTTGAGCTGTGCCTTCACAAAAACCGGGAACTCGGCATTGAGCAGTGCGTCGGCGGACAGGTTGATGCAGCAGATCGGTACTTCGGCGTCGTCTCCGGTTTTGGCGCACCAGGCGATGGCGTGCTCCACCACCCAGCGGTCGATGTGTTCGAGCATGCCCAGTGCTTCCGCCACCGGAAAAAAACCGCCCGGCGGCAGCATGTTGTCCTCTTCCTCGCGCAGCCGCAGCAGGATTTCCAGGAAGGGCTGATCCTGCAGGCGCGGCTTGAGCGCCATGATGCGCTGGGCAAACAGCAGGAAATCGTCGCCGGCCAGGGCTTTGTCGAGGCGCGCCTTGGGGTCCGACCAGCCGAGGATGTTTTCGGTGATCGCGCGCAGGTACAACGCATCACCGTTGGTGACGTCGGAGTTCGATCCTGGAAGAAGGGGGTTGGCCATGGCAATGGTGCGCTGCCCCGAGATTATAGGTCCCGGCGCGGCATTTTTATGTCGTGGTACCGCTACATGTTCGGATAATTCGGACCGCCGCCGCCTTCGGGTGTGACCCAGACAATGTTCTGCGTCGGATCCTTGATGTCGCAGGTCTTGCAATGCACGCAGTTCTGGGCGTTGATCTGCAACCGGGGATTGCTGCCGGCGTCATCGCGCACGATTTCATAAACCCCTGCCGGGCAGTACCGCTGCTCCGGGGCGTCATACAGTTCTAGATTGACGTTGACCGGCACAGATGCATCCGTAAGCCGAAGGTGCGCGGGCTGGTCTTCGTTGTGGTTGGTGTTGGAGATGAATACCGAAGACAGGCGGTCAAAGGTGATCACGCCATCGGGTTTCGGATAGTCGATGGGTGTCGATTCGGTCTTGCGTTTCAGCGTTTCGTGGTCGGCGTGGTCGTGGTGCAATGTCCACGGCGCCTTGCCGCGGAACAGCACCTGATCAATGCCGACCATCAGTGTGCCGGTGTAAAGGCCTTTGCTCATCCACGGCTTGAAGTTGCGCGCGCGGTAAAGCTCTTCGTGTAGCCAGCTGGATTGGAAGGCTTCCGGATAGGCGGCGAGTTCCGGCGCCGGTGTTTCCGCGGCGAGTGCGTCGAATGCCGCTTCTGCCGCCAGCGTGCCTGACTTGATTGCGGCATGGCTGCCCTTGATGCGCGAGGCATTGAGGAAACCCGCGTCGTCGCCGATCAGGCAACCGCCGGGAAAGGTCAGCTTGGGCAATGACTGCAGGCCGCCCGCGGAAATCGTCCGCGCGCCGTAGGCGATGCGTTTGCCGCCTTCAAGGAAAGTTTTGATCGCCGGATGCGTCTTGTAGCGCTGGAATTCCTCGTACGGATTGAGATATGGATTGGTGTAACCAAGACCAACGACAAAACCAATGGCCAGCAGGTTGTCTTCGAGGTGGTAGCAGAACGAACCGCCGTAGGTGTCGCTTTGCAGCGGCCAGCCGGCGGTGTGTATGACCAGGCCGGGCTGGTGTTTCCCGGGTTTGATTTCCCACAGTTCTTTCAGGCCGATGCCATAGACCTGCGGATCAACGCCGTCGCGGAGCTTGAATTGCGCCTGTAAGGTTTTGCCGAGATTGCCGCGGCAGCCTTCGGCAAAAAAGGTGTATTTGGCATGCAGTTCCATGCCGCGCTGAAAGGCATCCGTGGGTTTGCCGTCGCGGCCAATGCCCATGTCGCCGGTGGCCACACCCTTGACCTGTCCGCCATCGTCGAACAGCACTTCCGCGGCGGCGAAACCGGGGAATATTTCCACGCCAAGCGCTTCCGCCTGCTGGCCCAGCCAGCGCGTGACATTGGCGAGGCTGACCACGTAGTTGCCGTGGTTCTGGAAGCAGGCCGGCAGCAATGCGCCCGGCACCTGGAACGAACCTGTTTCAGTCAGAAACATGAAGCGGTCTTCGCTCACCGGCGCATTCAGCGGCGCGTCTTTTTCTTTCCAGTCCGGAATCAGTTCGTTCAGCGCGCGCGGATCCATCACCGCACCGGAGAGGATATGCGCGCCGACCTCTGAACCTTTTTCGAGGACACAGACGCTGACTTCGCGGTTTTTCTCCGCGGCCAGTTGTTTCAGACGGATCGCCGCACCGAGGCCGGCCGGACCTGCGCCGACGATGACGACGTCGTACTCCATGGCTTCGCGTTCAGACACGATCAACTCCAGTTAATTTTGCAGTCAATTATAACGCCCGGTCTTTGTAGTTTCTGTAGCCTGGATGGAGCGAAGCGAAATCCGGGGGATGAGTCATTGCAACAGCGATAAAGTTGCCATACCCGTCCGCTTCACGGACCCGGATTACGCTCCGCTCATCCGGGCTACGGTTCACTGGATGTGATGGGCTGCTGCTATGCCGCTGCGCACGGCGGCCTCGATCGTGGCCGGATAGTCGCCGGCGGTGTAATCACCGGCGAGGAAAAAGTATTTGCAACCGGTCACGATGGCAGGGCGGACGAGGTCCGGCATGCAACTGAAGGTCGCGCGTTTTTCTGCGATCACGCGATGCCACTGCAGAGGCGGCAGCGGCCCGAAATTTTTCGCGATGTCGGCAACCACGCGCTGCGCCAGCGCGTCCTGTGTTTCACCGACCTGTTCTTCCGAAGCGCTGATCACTGCGCCGATCAGCCCGCGCTGGCCGCAGATGATCTCGCGGTCAAACAACCATTGTGCCGGACTGTCGCTGATGCCGGTCATCGGTGCAGGCAGTCTGACCGGGCTTTTGAACTGCAGCCAGATGGAATGAATGGGTTCGTATTGCAGCGTTTCGATCTGCCGGCGCGCATTGGCCAGCGCGGGAATGTCGGCGAGCAGATTTTCCGCGCGATGCGGTGCGACCGCGCAGATGACCTGATCAAACTGCCGCGACTGTCCGTGTACCTGCACGCTGAATCCGTCGCCATCCTGCGTCACGCGTTCAACCGCAGCGCTGGCTTCGACCACACCGCTGCGCGCTCGCACATAATCCGCGGCGGGTTTCGGAAACAGCGCCGTGAGATCCATGCGTGCCAGCAGCAGATCACTCGCCGCACGACCGGCGCCGAGACTGTCGCGCAATACATTCAGGAATACCTGCGCCGAGGCGCGTTGCATTGGGGTGTTGAGTGCTGCGATACACAGTGGCGCCCATAAATATTCAATTAAATCAATGGTTTGCGAGTATTCATCCAGCAGGGCAGCGACCGTGCAGTCGCGGTCGATGCGATAGCTGCGTTTTTTCATCGCCTGCATGAAATGCCCTGCAGCGCGTTTGTCGGCGCCTGTCAGACCTTGTGCAGTCAGCAAAGCCCAGGCCACATGCAAGGGTGCGGGCAGTTTCGGCGCGCGCAGGCTGAAACGCTTGTGGATGTTCAGCATCAGCGGCAGCCGCAAAAAAGAATCACGTTTGGGCGCCACTTTGTCGATCAGTCGCAAAGTCTCGCTGTAAGCGCCGATCAGGATATGCAGACCGTTGTCGAGTGCGGTGTCGTTGACGGTGACATGCCGCGCACGGCCGCCGAGCATGGGTGCGGCTTCAAACACGGTGACCGGAATGTCGCGCGCGGCGAGTTCCACCGCTGCGGCCATGCCGGCGTAGCCGCCGCCGATGATGGCGACTGAGGGGTATGAGGCATCTGCCATAAGTGAGAGGGTAGTCTGGCGTTTCGACTCCCTCGCCCCGCTTGCGGGGAGAGGGGATATCAATGAGTTCAAGCCGCCCGCTTTGCTGCGGCCGTTTTGCCCGCCCAGATCTTTGACGGCACGCTGACCAGGCCCTCAAAAATCCGCCTTGCGGTGCGCACCAGCGCGGCACGACGCAATTCCTGTTTGCCATTGCTGAAATCGGCATCAAGATCAATCAGGATCAGGCCCGAGGGATGTTCGATCTTGACCATGCCCTGCGGCGCAGCCTTCAGCGGCGCGATCTGCGCAGCCAGCGTGCCGGGAATGGCGCAGGCTGAAGCGATGCACACGGTGCCGGTGACCGGATGCGATTTGTGGCAGGTCTCCGGCACGAAATAACGCGAACTGATGGCGCCGCCGTTGCGTGGCGGCGCGAGCAGCGCGATTTTCGGCACCACGTTTTTCGATACGTCACCCATGCCCATCAGCACGCCGGCCTGGCGGCGGATGCCTTCCATGCGTTCCATCAGCGCGCGGTCTTTGTCGAGTTCAAGCGCGGTTTCATAACCGGTTTTGCCCATGTCGGCGGCGCGCATCATCACCAGCGGCATTGCGATGTCGATACAGCTCACCTCGACGCCGTCGATGACATCCAGCGGCTTGCCCGTCGGCAGCAGTTTGCCGGTGACGGCGCCGATGGCCTTTTGAAAATTGATGCCCACCGGAGCCGCCGTGCCCGGCACGCCGTCAATCGAGGCATCGCCTTCGTACTGCACCACACGGCCGGGCGTCTGCACGATGGCTTCGACCAGCGTCCCGGTGTTGACGCTGTAAATGCGCACCCGCGTCTCGCCGTCCTGCGCCGGCACCAGACCGGCATCAATCGCGAAAGGGCCGACGGCCACCAGCATGTTGCCGCAGGTGGGTTTGGTGTCGACGAACTTCTCGTGAATCTGCACCTGTGCGAAAAAATAATCGGCGTCGGCGTCGGGGCGTTTGGATTTGCTGATCATTGCGACCTTGCTGGTCACGGAGTGTGAGCCGCCGATGCCGTCAACCTGGATTTCGTGGGGAGAGCCCATGATGGCGAGCAAGACTTCATCTCTGGTGGCTGCGTCGGCGGGCAGATCGTCGAGGAGCAGGAAGGGGCCTCGGGAGGTGCCACCGCGCATGATGACGCAGGGGATTTTGGTTTGCATATCAGGCTCCTCGCTGTTTGGAACAGCGTTACCGGAAAATTAAGTGGCAATTATAGATGCGGAGTGGGGCGTAGGGTGGATTAGCCGCGTAGCGGCGTTATCCGCCGTATGCAACGCATCAAAGTAAACCACCCGTTCGCCCTGAGCCTGTCGAAGGGCGTGTCGCTACCAGTCCGGTTTCGTGCTTCAACGTCAACTTCGCCGGGGGCAGCCCGGCGGCTGGTTACTTTTCTTGCTCCGCCAAGAAAAGTAACCAAAAGAAGGCGGGCCTTGCTTCACCGCCCCTTCGGGGTTCCCTGCGTTGCTCGCGCGGCCGGGCGGCAGCGGAACTCGCGCACGTTTACTATTTCTTGATGCTTGCATGGGTGGGAATTACCGGTGGTGCTGACAAGTCCTGCGCGCTCGCACAGTCCTCGCCGACTACCCCCGGCCGCGCTGCGCTACTCGGCGGCT
>JAKFUJ010000244.1 GCA_021732805.1 Betaproteobacteria bacterium
GGACTGGCTGATGCACAACAGCGGCGCAACAAGTTCACGCGCGGATGCGCTGCACATCGGTCAGGCGCTGCTCGAACTCGGCCGGATTGATCATGTGACGCGCGAGCAGCCGTTTCAGTACGGCCATTTTTTCTACCGTATCCGCGCTGATACGCCACGACTCAATGCGCTTGATCTGTGCGAGGTGATCGCCCGTCTGCGGGATGGCGGCGTATCCATTCGTGACCGGAAATTTCATGGTGCCACTTATCCGGCCTGTTTTATCGGCGCGGACGCCGTGACCTGGATGCGCAACACTTATGAACTCGGTGAAAACGAAGCAATGACGCTGGGCCAGCGTCTGGTTGATTTATTCATTGTGCATCACGTGGTCGACAGCCAGCCTTTCCGCAATGGCAAGTTCTTCTATCGCTTTTATCAGGATGAAAACTGATCTGGCGTCCGCCTTCCCGTCCGCGATGCCAGTCATGATGGCGGCTTTATCGATGCGGCTTTTGCTGTACAGGCTAAAAGATTAAATATAATAAATTACTTATAAATCAATTACTTATATCTAAAATACTGGAAATTGCTGTAATGGACATCTCTGCCCGGGTCTGTTGCAGGATCGTTTTGGCCGCCACCCGCCGACACCGCGAAATTCGGGCATGTACTGGACGAACGCAAATCGCACGCGTTGAGCCCTGACTGCTTCGGCTACAATCGGCACTTCCCCCGTTCGGTACTGGATATCCAAGGAGCGTTCATGAAATTTGTATTTGCCGTACTGTTCACTCTCGGCCTGCTGGCTTCCGGCAGCGTCGCCGCATCGGAAAAACTCGCCCAGGCCAGCGGCTGCATGACCTGCCATGCCATTGACCGCAAGGTCATCGGCCCCAGTTTCAAGGAAATCACCGCTAAGTACGGCAGCGACAAGAATGCCGAAGCCAACCTGGTGAAAAAAGTGAAGGCTGGCGGTTCCGGCGTCTGGGGCCAGATACCGATGCCGCCGAATGCGCATGTCAAGGAAGACGACATCAAGGCCATCGTGGCCTGGATCTTGACCCAAAAATAGCGGCGTATCGCAATCCCGTAAAAGCCGGCTCATGCCGGCTTTTTTATTGGTTGCTCACCGGCACCGAAATTGA
This sequence comes from Betaproteobacteria bacterium, assembly GCA_021732805.1. Classification (GTDB taxonomy): domain Bacteria; phylum Pseudomonadota; class Gammaproteobacteria; order Burkholderiales; family SG8-41. The sequence continues at coordinate 1,128 of JAKFUJ010000244.1, forward strand.
CATTGCAGCGCACCCCCCGGATAATCAATAAATCTCTTTCAGTAACAATGAGTTAAATACGAAATCCGGCACTGCCTGTTAGCCGGGTTTGCTGCCGATCTGTTTCAACAAATTACTGGAGCCATCATGCACAAGCACACCGTACGCCATATCACCGCGGCACTGATCGCCGCGGCTCTGCTGGTCGCCTGCGGCAAGGAAACCCCGCCGCCGGCACCCAAGGCCGAAGCGCCGAAAGCGCCGGAAATAATGGTGGTGAAAATCGGTTCGGCCTCGCCACTGACCGGCCCGCAGGCGCACATCGGCGTTGATATCCGCAACGGCGTGCAACTGGCGGTCGAAGATCTCAATGCCAAGGGCATCGAAATCGGCGGTAACAAAGTGAAGTTTGAAATGGTGGCTGAAGACGACGAAGCGAATCCGACCAAGGCCACCACCGTCGCACAGAAGCTGGTCGATGCCAAGGTTGCCGCCGTGGTCGGCCACTTCAATTCCGGCGCATCGATTCCGGCATCCAAAATTTATGCCGACGGCGGCGTGCCGCAGATTTCGCCTTCTTCGACCAGTCCGGACTACACGCTGAAAGGTTACAAGACCACGTTCCGCGTGGTCGCGCATGACGGCCAGCAGGGTCCGACGCTCGGTCGTTATGCCGTCGGCACGCTGAAAGCCAAAAACATCGCCATCATCGATGACAGCACGGCCTACGGTCAGGGGCTCGCCGACAACTTTGAAAACACCGTCAAGGCGATGGGCGCGAAGATTGCCGCGCGCGAACACACCACCGACAAGGACACCGATTTCAAGGCAATCCTGACCAAGATCAAAGGCAGGAAACCCGACCTGATCATGTTCGGCGGCATCGACCCGCAGGCCGGACCGATGATCAAGCAGATGAAGGAACTCGGCATCAAGGCCCACTTCATCGGCGGCGACGGCATGCAGACGCCGAACTTCATCAAGCTCGCCGGCGATGCCTCCGATGGCGCAATGGCATCGATCCCCGGATTGCCCAAGGATCAGATGCCCGGCGGCAAGGAGTTCCTCGAAAAATACAAGGCCAAGTTCAACCAGGAAGTCGAGCTGTTCGCGCCGATGGGCTACGACGCGGTATTCGTATTCGTTGAAGCGATGAAGCGTGCCGGCTCCGCCGACCCGGCGAAATTCCTGCCGGAGATCAGCAAGACCGATTATCAGGGCGTCATCGGCCCCATCGCGTTTGATGACAAGGGCGACCTGAAGAACGGACCGATCACCATCTACAAGGTCAAGGATGGCAAGTGGGAGCCGCTGGAAGTCGTCAAACCCGAGGCCGCACCGGCCGCCTCCGCAGCAGAGAAGAAATAACCCGCCAAGACCGACACAACGGCACCCACCAGGGTGCCGTTGTCGTCTGTAAGCCCGGTTAACCATGGAAATTTTCGCGCAACAAATCGTCAATGGCCTGGTGCTGGGCAGCATCTACGCACTGGTTGCGCTCGGTTACACCATGGTCTACGGCATACTCGGGCTGATCAATTTCGCCCACGGCGACATCACCATGATCGGCGCGCTGGTATCGCTGACGTTCATACAGCTGCTGGTCGCTGCCGGCGTGCCGCCGGCAGCCGTGCTGCTGCTGGCCGGATGCGGCGCGATGCTGGTCTGCGCCGTGCTTGGCCTGACCATCGAACGTGTCGCCTACCGGCCGCTGCGCCGTGCGCCGCGTCTGGCGCCGCTGATCACCGCGATCGGCGTTTCCATACTGCTGCAATATTCCGCAGCGCTGATCTGGGGCAAGCAGTACATCGCCCTGCCCGCCATAGTTGAACCGTTGCAATTCACGGTGTTCGGCGCGCAACTGACCAGTCTGCAGGCAGCGATATTCCTGCTCGCCTGCCTGATCATGGCCGGCCTGCTGTGGTTCATCAAATCCAGCCGCATGGGTCGCGCGATGCGTGCCACCGAACAGAATCCGGACGTCGCCGGGCTGATGGGCGTCAATACCAACACCGTGATTGCCTTCACCTTTTTACTGGGCTCCGCCATCGGCGCCATTGCCGGGTTGATGGTCGTACTGTATTACGGCATCGGTCATTACTTCATGGGTTTCATGCTCGGCCTGAAGGCGTTCACCGCCGCGGTGCTCGGGGGTATCGGCAACGTCGGCGGCGCGGTGCTCGGCGGTCTGCTGCTCGGCGTCATCGAAAGTCTCGCCGCGGGTTATATCGGCGACCTCACCGGCGGCGTGCTCGGCAGCAACTACCGCGATGTCTTCGCATTTCTGGTGCTGATCCTGGTGCTGGTACTGCGTCCGTCCGGACTGCTCGGCCAGCACAGTGGAGACCGTGCATGAACGCCGCCCACTGGTGGCGCCGGACGGCATGGCTGGTCATCGTATTGCTGCTGCTCGCCGCGCCGTTCCTGATTGAAGCCGTACTCGGCCGCGCCTGGGTGCGCATTGCCGATGTCGCGCTGTTGTTCGTGATGCTCGCGCTGGGGCTCAACATCGTCGTCGGTTTTGCCGGTCTGCTGGATCTGGGTTACATCGCGTTTTTCGCGGTCGGCGCCTACAGCTATGCATTGCTCGCCTCGCCGCAGCTTGCGGTGCACTGGCCGTTTCTGGTGCTGCTGCCGCTGGCGGCAGCGGTCGCCGCAATATTCGGCATCCTGCTCGGCGCACCGACGCTGCGCCTGCGCGGCGACTACCTGGCCATTGTCACTCTGGGCTTCGGCGAAATCATCCGCGTTTTCCTGAACAATCTGAACCGTCCGTTCAATCTGACCAATGGCCCGCAGGGCATTACGCTGATCGATCCCCTGCAATTCGGCGGTTTTTCGCTGGCGCAAACCCACAGCCTCGCCGGACTGACTTTCACGCCGGTGCACAGTTATTACTTCGTGTTCCTGGCCTGCGCCGTGCTGTCGATCGTGATTTCACGCCGGCTCGAGGATTCACGCATCGGTCGCGCCTGGGTCGCCATCCGTGAGGATGAACTCGCCGCATCAGCGATGGGCATCAATACCCGCAACATGAAACTGCTGGCCTTCGCGATGGGCGCAACCTTCGGCGGCGTTGCCGGCGGCCTGTTTTCGTCGTTTCAGGGCTTTATCAGTCCCGAAAGTTTCCAGTTGCTGGATTCGATCATGGTGCTGTGCATGGTTGTGCTCGGCGGCATGGGCAACGTTACCGGCGTCGTACTCGGCGCCGTGCTGCTGACCGCGCTGCCGGAAGCGTTGCGCTACATCGGTCCGTTGCAACAGCGCTGGTTCGGCGAAGTGTTCATCGATCCCTCGGACCTGCGCATGCTGCTGTTCGGCCTCGCACTGGTGCTGATGATGCTGTTTCGCCCGGCGGGCATCCTGCCGGCGCGGCGGCGCGTCATGGAGAAACGCCATGCAGCCGGCTGATACGACCCTGCTTGCCGCCACCGGCATCAGCAAACATTTCGGCGGACTGGCGGCGCTGACCGATGTCTCGATCAGCGTGCGCCGCGGCGAAATCTTCGGGCTGATCGGGCCCAACGGCGCGGGCAAGACCACGCTGTTCAATGTGCTGACCGGCATCTATGGCGCGGATACCGGTACACTCACCTTTGACGGGCAGCCCATCACCGGCAGCAAACCGTATCAGGTGGCACAACACGGCATTGCCCGCACTTTCCAGAACATCCGCCTGTTCGGCGGCATGACGGCGCTGGAGAACGTCATGGTCGGCCGCCACGTGCGCACGCGTACCGGCGTACTCGGAGCGGTGCTGCGCACCCGTGCAGCAGCAGCGGAAGAACGCGCCATCATCCGCCGCGCCCATGAACTGCTCGACTACTGCGGTCTGACGGCTCGCGCCAACGCGCTGGCGAGTGACCTGCCGTACGGCGACCAGCGTCGTCTCGAAATCGCCCGCGCACTGGCCACCGAACCCCGGCTGCTCGCGCTGGATGAACCGGCGGCCGGCATGAACGCCACCGAAACACAGACCCTGCGCGCACTGCTGGAAAAAATCCTCGGCGATGGCGTCACATTGCTGCTGATTGAGCACGACATGAAACTGGTCATGGGGCTGTCGCACCGCGTGGCGGTCCTCGACTATGGCGAAAAAATCGCCGAAGGCGCGCCGGCAACCGTGCAGCGCGATCCCAAAGTCATCGCCGCCTATCTCGGCGGCGCGGTGGCCTGAGGCGTGCCGGCATGCTGAGCGTACACGGGCTGGAAGTCGCATACGGCGGTATCAAGGCCGTCCGCGGCATCAATCTGGAAGTCGGCCGCGGCGAGCTGGTGGCGCTGATCGGGGCCAATGGCGCCGGCAAGAGCAGCACGCTGAAGGCCTTGTCCGGCCTGCTCAAACCGCACGCCGGGCATATAGACTATGACGGCGCCGAGATCACCGGCAAACCGGCGTATCATCTGGTGCGGCGCGGTCTGGCCCTGGTGCCCGAGGGACGCGGTGTTTTTCCACGACTGACAGTTGCAGAAAATCTGGCGATGGGCGCCTACATCCATACCGACAAAGCCGCTGTTTCCCGTGATTTTGAGCGTGCGTATGCGCTGTTTCCGCGACTGGCGGAGCGTCGCGCGCAGCCAGCGGGCACATTGTCCGGGGGCGAGCAGCAGATGCTGGCCATGGCGCGCGCGCTGATGTGCCGCCCCCGGCTGCTGCTGCTGGACGAGCCGAGCATGGGGCTGGCGCCGTTGATGGTGCAGAAGATTTTTGAAACCGTGCGTGCTGTCGCAGCGGAAGGTGTGACCTTGTTGCTGGTTGAACAGAATGCAAAACTGGCGCTGGAAACCTGTGACCGGGGTTATGTGATGGAAAGTGGCGCCATCGTGCTCGCCGACACGGCACAAAACCTGTTGGCCAGCCCACAAGTGAGGCAAGCGTATCTTGGAGAATAAAATCAATAAATCGCCGATGGTCGCAATCATGGCCCTCAGGCATCGCATCTCCCTGCCGCAAGCCGGCCAGCCGGTGCTGATCGTCGTTGTAGCGGTCGCGCTGATCCTGCTGCTGGGATTTCTCTATCTCAAAAGTCAGGGCATCGACTACCGGCGGCAAAATGAAATTCTCGGTTACCTGCGCGAACTGCGGGAAATCGACGCGCGCTGGGATCTGGAAGTATTGCGCACGCGGATCGAAGGCGCTTCGGGCAAGGCGCGTCCGGTCGACAGCCGCGACGCGCGCGTACCCGAACTGTTGCGCCGCCTGCAGCAGGCCGCCGCCGCAGCCGACAGCCCGGCGCTCAATCGCAACCTGCCAGCACTGGTGCAGGATTACGGACAGAAAATTGAATTGATCACCCGTTATCGTGCGGCCAGCGCCACGGTCAACCAAGCGCTGAGCGGCATGGTGGAATTCGATACCGAGATTGCCGGCCTGGTCAGGGGCGCGTGGCCCGGTTTCGCCCAGCGCGACCGGCTGATTGCCGTCGAAAGCACTTCGGCGCTGCTGTTTGCGCATGTCATGCGCTACGCCACCGACCCGACCGACCCTCAGCGCAAAAACGTCGAGCTGTTCGCCGCCGATCTGCGCAAAGCCGGGGCCGATGTACCGCCTGCATTGCGTGAGGGGATCGCCCGTCTCGACACTACGGTAGAGCAGATAATCGGCGCCAAACCGGTGGAAAACGAGTTGTTCCAGAAAATAGCGATTTCCTCGGCGGGGCCGCGTATCGACAGCCTGACCGATGCCTACAGCACGGAAAGCGCCGATGCGCAGGGCGACGGTGAGCGTTACCGCATTTACCTGATTGCCTATGCCGGTGCACTGCTGATCCTGATCGGCTGGCTGTTGTCGAGACTCGCCGTCAGCTATCGGTTGCTAGAATCACGTGTCGTGGAACGCACGCGCGAATTGTCCAGTGCGCTGCACCAGTTGAAAGAGTCGGAGTCGCAACTGATACAAACCGAAAAAATGTCGTCTCTGGGCCAGATGGTCGCCGGTATTGCGCACGAGATCAACACGCCGCTGGCCTACGTCAAAAACAGCCTGGGCTCGGTCGCCGGCAAGCTGCCCGACGTCAAACAGCTGATTGTTGAAACCAACAAATTGCTGCGTTTGATGGAAGACGGCAGTCCCGATCCTGCGCGCTTGCAGGCCAAGTATGCTTCCGTGCGCGGCATGGTCCATCATTTCGCGGAACAGCAGGCACTGGCTGAACTGGGACAGCTGGCCAACGACGGACTCTACGGCATCGAGCAGATTTCCGAGATTGTGCTCAACCTGAAAAATTTCAGCCGCCTTGATCGCAGCAAGGTGTCGAGTTTCAACCTCAACGAAGGCCTCGACAGCGCGCTGATTCTCGCCAAGCATGAATTGAAGCGCCTGACAGTCAATAGACAGTTCGGCGACATTCCGGCCATCACCTGCTCACCGTCGCAGTTGAACCAGGTTTTTCTCAACCTGATCAACAATGCCTCGCAAGCCATAGAATCCGGCACCGGCGAAATCACCCTTATCACCCGAATGGAAGGTGTGGATCATGTCGCCGTCGAAATCGCCGACAACGGCAAGGGCATTCCGCCGGAAATCATGTCCAAGATATTCGATCCTTTTTTCACCACCAAGGCGGTGGGCAAAGGCACCGGCCTCGGGCTGTCGATCTCGTACAAGATCATCGAACAGCACGGTGGTAGCATCAGTGTCGATTCCACCGTAGGCAAAGGCACCCGTTTCACCATCGTGCTGCCGTTGACGCCACCTGAAACCGCGGAACTGGGCAACCCCTGATGACAGCCGGCTTTCCCAAAAACATCGGCAAGTACGAGGTGCAGGGCATACTCGGCCGCGGCGGCATGGGCGTGGTCTACAAGGCATTCGATCCGGCAATTCATCGCCAGGTCGCGATCAAGACCATCACCAAATCGGCACTGGATGCTTCGGAACTGCAGTACGCCATCGCGCGTTTCCGTCACGAAGCACAGGCCGTCGGCCGGCTGACACATCCGCGCATCGCCGCCATTTTTGACTATGGCGAAGAAGCGGATCTGGCCTATATCGTGATGGAGCTGGTCAACGGCAAGTCGCTGTACGAACACCTGCAAAACAAGGCCAAATTCGAACTGTCGGAAATCGGCGAAATCATCCGCCAACTGCTCGACGGCCTCGGTTACGCCCACGCCCAGGGCGTGGTACATCGCGACATCAAGCCGTCGAACATCCTGATCAACGATGACGGACGCATCAAAATCAGCGATTTCGGCATCGCCCATCTCGACTCGTCGTCACTCACCCAAGTCGGTGAAATCATGGGTTCCCCGGGCTACATGTCGCCGGAACAGTTCACCGGCGACGAACCCGACGCGCGCACCGACATTTATGCAGTCGGCGTCATTGCCTACGAGCTGCTGGCCAACCGCAAGCCTTTTACCGGCAGCAACGTCGAGATCATGCGTCAGGTCATCGGTGAGCGTCCGGCCAATCCGTCCGATTCCAATCCGAAAATTTCGGTGCAGCTCGACTGGGCCACACACAAGGCGTTGGCCAAAAAGCGTGAAGACCGTTTCCAGAATGCACGCGAGTTTGCGCTGGCGTTCGTGCAGGGCATCGCTGCCAGCCTGCGCACCAGCAAAGCGGCTGAAGCCGAGGAGGCCGAAGCAGCGCCCACACAACGCCTGGATCCCAAGCTGGTGTCGGCGGCACGGATGATTGCCGGCATGCAAGCCGCCAAAGCTGTGCAACCCGCAGCATCGGCGGTGATGCCGGTTGCATCGGCATTTGATACCGGCGGCAAAAAAGCCAAGCTGCTGTTTGTCGACGACGAAGAGCGCATCCTCAATGCGCTGCGCTCGGTGTTCCGCAACAATTACAACGTGTTTACCGCAAGCAGCGGCCCCGAAGCGATGGAATTCCTCAAACGCTTCCGCCCGCACGTGGTAATCAGCGATCAGCGCATGCCGGAAATGACCGGTGTCGAGTTTCTGCGCGAGGTCAAGGATTTTTCACCGCAAACCGTGCGCATCCTGCTCACCGGTTATTCGGACCTTGCGTCCATCGTCGGCTCCATCAACGATGGCGAAGTGTTCCGTTTCATCAGCAAACCCTGGGACAACACCGAAATCCAGAAAACCATCGGCGAAGCCGCGGCCGTTGCACTGGAACTCGCCGACATGGCTGCAACACCGGTCATCGTCCCCGACAAACTGAGCAGCGGCATCCTGGTGCTGAACCGCGACCAAAGCGTATTCCGCGCCGTCAATGAACTCATGGGCAGCGTCTGTCCCGTATTGCACGCCACCGATATGGATCGCGGGCTGACGATACTCGCGGAACGGGAAATTGCCGTGATCATCGCCGACATCGGTGGTGGCGATGCGACTGCGCTGGCTGCATTCAAGCTGTTGAAGCAGGACCATCCCGAAATCCTCGCCATCCTGACTACCGAGGCTTCGGATTCGGAGATGGTCATCGACCTGATCAACCAGGCGCAGGTGTTCCGTTTCCTGAGCAAACCGCTGAATCTGAAGCTGCTGCAACAGCATGTGCATGCCGCACTGGCACGTTATCAGGCGTTCCGCAAAACACCCAAGCTGCTGAAGCAACACCGGGTTGCAACATCCAAATCAGCTGATGCCTCGATATTCGGCCAATTGCGCGGGCGCATCCTGTCCGTCAAATCCTGGCTCGGCCGCGCTTAACGCCGGGCAACACATTCAAACCCAGTCTTTGACGATCAGGAAGTCGCTGTAGAGCTGCGCTTCAGGAGTGCCGGGCTGCGGTTGCCAGTCATAACGCCAGTGCACCACCGGCGGCAATGACATCAGGATGGATTCGGTACGCCCGCCCGACTGCAGCCCGAACAGGGTGCCGCGGTCATGCACCAGGTTGAATTCGACATAACGACCGCGGCGATAGGCCTGGAAATCACGCTCTCGCTCCCCGTACGGCAGGTCACGCCGGCGTTCGACGATCGGCATGTACGCCGGCAGGAAATGGTCGCCGACGCTGCGCATCAGCGCGTATGCAGTTTCAAAATCCGGCTCGGCCAGATCATCGAAAAAAATGCCGCCGATGCCCCGCGGTTCATTGCGATGCTTCAGAAAGAAATAACGGTCGCACCATTGTTTGAAACGGGGGTGGTGATCCATGCCAAAAGGCGCCAGCGCATCACGACACGTGGCATGAAAATGCGTCGCATCTTTTGCGTATCCGTAATACGGCGTCAGATCCATGCCGCCGCCAAACCACCATACCGGCGCTGCATCCGCTTTTTCGGCTATAAATGTACGCACATTAAGATGCACCGTCGGCACATGGGGATTGCGCGGATGCAGCACCAGCGACACGCCCATCGCCTGGAAGGTGCGTCCGGCCAGTTCCGGCCTCGCGGCGGATGCTGACGCTGGCAGGTTGTCGCCGAATACATGGGAAAAACCGACACCGCCGCGTTCGAACAGCGCACCGCCTTCAATCAACCGGGTGATGCCACCGCCGCCCTGCGGCCGCTGCCATTCGTCGCGCAGGAAGGTGCCCCCGTCCAGCCGTGCAAGTTGGTCGACGATGGTCTGTTGCAGACCGGTCAGGTAATGTTTGACTGCGGTGATGTCCATCACTGTGCCCGGTGGGGGTACGCTGGCAGCACGGCTGTTACTTGCGCCCTGCGGCAACCGCGCGATGGCCGATGTCGCGACGGCATTGCATGCCGTCGAAACGGATCTGGTCAACCACTTCATAAGCACGACGCTGCGCGGTGCGGGTGTTGTGGCCCAGCGCGGTAACACACAGCACGCGGCCGCCGCTGGTCAGCACTTGTTTCCCCGCCAGCGTGGTGCCGGCATGGAACACATGGTAATCCTCGCCCGCCGGCGGCAGGCCGCCGATCACATCCCCTTTGCGCGGCTCTTCCGGATAGTCCGCTGCGGCCAGCACCACGCCCAGCGCCACGCGTGGATCCCATTCCGCCTGCACCGTATCGAGCCTGCCGTCGATCGCCGCTTCAAGCAGCGGCACCAGATCACTTTTGAGCCGCATCATGATCGGCTGCGTTTCCGGGTCACCCATGCGGCAGTTGAACTCCAGCACCTTCAGCGTGCCGTCGGCTTTGATCATCAGTCCGGCATACAAAAAGCCGGTGTAGGGCAGGCCGTCAGCGGCCATGCCGTTCAGCGTCGGCTGGATCACTTCGCGCATCACCCGTGCATGGATTTCCGGCGTCACCACCGGCGCCGGCGAATACGCGCCCATGCCGCCGGTGTTCGGACCACGGTCGCCGTCCTGCAATCGTTTGTGATCCTGGCTGCTGGCCAGCGCCAGTGCATTGCGTCCGTCAGCGAGCACGATGAAACTGGCTTCCTCGCCGTCGAGAAATTCCTCAATCACCACGCGCGCGCCAGCGGAACCCATTTTGTTGCCGACCAGCATCATGTCGATGGCGGCATGCGCTTCATCCAACTGCATCGCCACCACTACGCCCTTGCCTGCGGCCAGACCATCGGCCTTGATCACGATCGGCGCACCCTCGCCATCAATGTAGGCATGCGCCGCGGCGACATCAGTGAAGGTCGCGTGCTTTGCCGTCGGGATGCGATGGCGCACCATGAAGTTCTTGGCGAAATCCTTGGAGCTTTCGAGTTGCGCGGCTTTTTGCGTCGGCCCGAAAATGCGCTGCCCGGCGTTGCGCACGGCATCGACCACGCCTGCAGCCAGCGGCGCTTCGGGTCCGACCACCGTCAGTGCGATATCATTTTTATCAATAAAATCAATTACTTGGTGATTGTCAGGTAATGCAACATTATGCAGACCCTCTTCGCGCGCCGTACCCGCATTGCCGGGCGCTACAAACACGCCCTGCACCCGCGGCGATTGCGCCAGCTTCCACGCCAGCGCATGTTCGCGACCGCCGCCGCCGATGACGAGGATTTTCATTTAATGGGTGAAACGTAAAATGTGAAATGTGAAACGAAGAGGTGCATTGGCATGGTGATTTTTCGTTTCACATTTTACGTTTCACTGTTCACGCATTTCAAAAATCAGTGGCGGAAATGCCGGAAACCGGTGAACACCATCGCGATGCCGTGTTC
>JAKFUJ010000170.1 GCA_021732805.1 Betaproteobacteria bacterium
GGCCAGCCTTCAGCCAGCGGCACGGCCGACGGCGCCTGCGTCTGCCATGCGCCCTCGTTCGCCTGCAAGGGGCCATGACCCTGCCACGGCCGGTGCGCAGAGCCCTTGCGTCCGGCATGGGCCAGTTGCACGCCGAGCAGGATCGGTGAAATGCCGCGCACGTAATCTACTACACGCTTCATGGCTGCTTCGTTCGCGTCAGAATACAAACCCACGCAATGCGGCGTGATGTGCGCCGTCGGCGTCACGCCGGTCATTTCGATCACCAGCATCGACGCGCCGGAAATCGCCATTGAACCCAAGTGCATGATGTGCCAGTCGGTCAGCGAACCATCCACTGCGCTGTACTGGCACATCGGCGCCACCGTAATGCGGTTGGACAGTTCCCGGTTGCCGATTTTCAGCGGTGTAACCAGTTGTGATGCCATCGCGATCTCCAGGATTTTATTGCCGGGCCCGGGCGCCAGAACCCGGTGGCCGACTCATTTTGCAAAGTATCCGATCACCCGCCACCACAGATAATGCAGCGGAATCAGCGCAAAAATGCTGATCAGCGCCAGCGGCACCGTCAACCGCAATGCATCACGCAGCTTCAGCCCCGCCAGTTGCATGCCGACGACCACCGGCGGCGCCTGATACGGCAGCAGCAGCGTTGAAAAACCCACGGCCGTGGTCATCAGCGCCGCCTTGATCGGCCAGCCCGCGGCCTCGGCAAAATGCCCGGCCAGCGGCGACAACAGCGCGGGCTGCGCGGGATTGGTGACGATCATCGACACCGCGGTGGACAGCACGCTGAGTACGATGAAATTCGATGCGTCGGCCTCCGGCTGCAAACGCACCACGCCAAGCAACGCATCACCAATGGCCTTGCTCAGTCCCGTATCGAGCATCACCGCGCCCAGCCCCAGAACCGCGGCAATATAGAAAAACGTGCCGAACTTCACTCGCTCCTGAAACACCGTCGCCGGCACTGCACCGACGCGCGGCAGCATCGCGACCACCGCCGCCGCGAGTGCGATCCAGCCGGGGCGGATGCCGTGCAGAAAATCGGTGGCCCACAACGCCAGCGACAGCAACACAATCACCGCCAGCCGTTTTTCGTGACCGCTCATCGGTTGCAGATCGGCAGCCTTGCCTGCGGCACGGGTCTGCGCCGGAAACATCCGGCAGATGATGGCCACAATCAAAGCGCCTTTGACGATACCCATCACCGGAAACTGCGCCCACAGATATTCGGCATAGATCAGTTGCACGCCGTACAGGGTTTCCGCGGCGCCGGCGAGCACCAGATTGGGCGCATTCGCCGGCAGGATTGCGGTGCCGCACTGGAACGAGGTGACAATGACCGCAAACAGTACGCCATTGTGGCCGGGGCTGCCGCGTTCGAGGCCGTGGCGCTCGGCGACCGCCGCAAGAATCGGCACCAGCAGCAGGATGCGGCCTATGGTCGCCGGCATCAGGAATGCCAGCACCACTGTTACGAGTACGGTGGCGGTTACCAGTTGCGGATAGGCCCAGACGCGGGTGCCCAATGTTGCACGGGCAATGCGTTCGCCGAGTCCGGTCATGCGCACGGCTTCGGCGATCACCAGTCCGCCGAGCACCAGCCACAACGTGCCCGAAGTAAAGCCGGAAAAAATGACTTCAGGCCGCGCGATTTCCAGCAGCACCGCCAGCGAGAAAAACAGCAGCGCGGTCAGCGCTTCCGGCAGCGCGCCGGTCGCCCACAGCCCCATCACCAGCACCAGCAGCGCTGCGGTGTGCATCACATTGACGGCAACACCGGCGGGCGGCGGCATGAAAAAAATCACCACCGCCACCGTGGCAATCAGCGCCGCAAGCCATCCGGCAGGTTTCAGCATCGCCATCGGAAAATGGCGATTACGCCGGTAAAATTATATAAGTAATTGATTTTATTGTTGTTTTTTATTAAATTTGGCGGCCAATGCTTCGGACCCCCGCGCCAGCATCACCAGATCAGATCCCACCGCAACAAACAGATAGCCCATGTCGAGGCAGCGCTGGCCATCGCCTTCACCAACCAGAATCCCCGGCGCCTTGCCGGCCTTGGTGATGCGCTTCGCTGCATCTTCCATCACCTTCCAAACTTCCGGATGCTGCCAGTTGCCGAGGTGTCCCATGTCCGCGGCGAGATCGTTGGGGCCGATGAACACGCCATCCACGCCTTCGACCGCCGCGATCTGCTCGATCTGCTTCATCGCCGTCAATGTTTCCACCTGCACCAGCACACACATCTCGTCGTGCACGCGCTTGAAATAATCCTTCACCCGGCCATAGCGGTTGGCCCGTGTGCAACCCGACACGCCGCGCACCCCCAGCGGCGGATAACGCGTCGCCGCCACCGCGCGTTTCGCTTCCTCGACGTTCTGCACGTAAGGAATCAGCAGCGTGCGCGCGCCGACATCAAGATAACGCTTGATCAGCACCGTGTCGTTCCACGCCGGACGCACGATGGGCTCGCTGCTGCCGGCGAGCATGGCATCCAACTGGTTCTGCACGACAGGCAATTCGTTCGGCGAATGTTCGGTATCGAGCAGCACCCAGTCAAAACCGGCATCGGCCAGAACTTCGGCGGAGATAGGACTGCACAGGCTCGACCAGATGCCGATCTGCGGTTTGCCGGCTTTGATGGCTTTTTTGAATTGATTGACGGGTAAATCCATGATCACTCCAATCAAGAATGAGTTTTAAGAAAAAGTCGCGCGATCAAAAAATGATCCGCGCGAAGCCAGGACGAGGAGCGCGCGAGGCTCCGACGAGACATTACCGAAAGGTAAGGCGAGGAGGAACGCAGCGGGCGACAAAGTCATGGCGAGAACGGGCATTTTTCAGTGAACAACTTCGGGATCCGGCGTCGGATCCCCATAATGCAGCACGTCGAGATCACAGCCCTTGTCGGCCTGGGTAATGTGCTGCGAATAAATCGCGCCGTAACCCCGGGTGTAATGCGGCGGCGGCTGCTTCCATGCCGCCTTGCGTTTCGCCAGTTCTTCGGCGCTGACTTTGAGTTCGAGCTTGCGCGCATCGACATCGAGCTCGATCAGATCGCCATCGCGCACCAGCGCCAGCGGTCCGCCGATGTAGGCTTCCGGCGCCACATGCAGCACGCAGGCGCCATAGGATGTACCGCTCATGCGTGCATCTGAAATACGCACCATGTCGCGCACCCCTTGCTGCAGCAGCTTCTTGGGAATCGGCAACTGCCCCCACTCCGGCATGCCGGGTCCGCCCTGCGGTCCGGCGTTCTGCAGCACCAGCACTGAATTCTCATCAACCTTCAGATCATCGCTGTCGACTCGGGCATACAAGTCATCATAATTTTTGAACACCACTGCCGGCCCCGTGTGTTTCAGCAGATGCGGCTCGGCCGCAGTCGGCTTGATCACCGCACCGTCGGGCGCGAGATTGCCGCGCAGCACCGCGAGTCCGCCGCTGGCCGACAGCGGATTGTCGCGCCGGCGGATCACGTCGTCGTTGTAGATTTTTGTGCCCTCGAGGTTCTCGCCCAGCGTACGGCCATTGACGGTGGCGCAATCCAGATTCAGCAAATCCTTCAGTTCCGACATCATCGCGCGCAGACCGCCGGCGTAATAAAAATCTTCCATCAGGTATTTCTGGCCTGCGGGGCGGATGTTGGCCAGCACCGGGGTTTGCCGCGCCAGTTCGTCAAAACGATCCAGCTTCAGATCGACGCCGGCACGCCCTGCCATCGCCACCAGATGGATCAGCGCGTTGGTCGAACCCGACAGCGCATGGACCACGGTGATCGCGTTGTCGAAGGCCTTGGCGGTGAGGATTTCCGCCGGCCTCAGGTCATCCCACACCATCTCAACAATGCGCCGGCCGCTGGCAGTGGCCATGCGCGGATGGTTGGCGTCCGGCGCCGGAATCGACGCTGCACCCGGCAGTGTCAGACCCAGCGTCTCCGCCACCGAAGTCATGGTCGAGGCCGTGCCCATGGTCATGCAGTGGCCGTGTGAACGCGCAATGCCCGCTTCCACTTCATCCCATTCGTGTTCGGTGATGTTGCCGGCGCGCAGTTCCGCCCAGTATTTCCACGAATCGCTGCCCGAACCCAGCGACTCGCCATGCCAGTTGCCGCGCAGCATCGGCCCCGCAGGCATGTAAATGAACGGCAGTCCCATTGACGTCGCGCCCATGATCAGCGCCGGCGTGGTCTTGTCACACCCCCCCATCAGCACCGCGCCGTCCACCGGATAACCGCGCAGCAGTTCTTCGGTCTCCATCGCCAGCATGTTGCGATAGAGCATGGTCGAAGGCTTCTGGAACGGCTCGGCCAGCGCAATCGCCGGCATCTCCAGCGGAAAACCACCGGCCTGCCACACGCCGCGCTTCACTTCTTCGGCGCGCGTTCGAAAATGCGCATGGCAGGGATTGATATCGCTCCAGGTATTGATGATCGCGATCACCGGCTTGCCGGCGAAATCCTTGATCGTATAACCCATCTGCAACGCACGCGAGCGGTGGGTAAACGAGCGCAGCCCTCTGGTGCCGAACCAGCGGTGACTGCGCAACTCTTCCGGACGCTTTCTGGTGCGCGCCATCTCGACTCCTCCTGAAGTGATCTTTGGTGTTGCGGGATTGCGGGATATTCTAACCGAGGCTCCGCCACAGGCATGCGGTAGACTTTGCCCCTCAATCGCAGCAGCAAACCACATCTTGGACGGCCTCGCCAATGGACACCATCAGCAAACCCACCCTCGCCCACAACGTCAAACGCCTGTCGCATCTTGATCTGCCGGGCGCCGGCCAGGTTTACGTCGAAGGCACGCATGCCTACGTCGGCCATATTCCAAACAAGCAGCAGCTCGGCACCAGCATTCTCGACGTGTCGGATGCGAAGAATCCGCGCATCGTGTCGCAGATTTTCATTGAAGATCCGGATTCGCACAGCCACAAGGCACGCGTCATCGGCGACCTGATGATCATCAACAGCGAACGCAACATGACCGCCATCGGCCGCAAGGCCGATGAACTGCCCAAGCTGCGCGCCCGACTGAAAACCGAACTGGGCCGCGACGCGACTCACACCGAACTCGCGGCAAAGCTGGGGGTTGCAGTGGCCGACATCCCGGCCGTGGAAGAAGCTGAGCGCAATCCTTATGAGCGCGGCGGATTCAGCCTGTATGACGTATCGAACAAAACCAAACCCAAACTGATCCATTTCCAGAAAACCCACGGCCGCGGCGTGCACCGCTTCGACATGGATCAGGATTACGCCTACATTTCCACCGAGATGCCGGGCTACATCGGCAACATCCTCGTCACCTACGACATCCGCAATCCGGCCAAACCGGAAGAAGTATCCCGCTGGTGGATGCCGGGCCAACACATCGCCGGCGGCGAGAAGCCGACCTGGTCCGGCCGCCAGCACCGGCTGCACCACACACTGCGTTTCGGCAATGAACTGTGGGCCGGCTGCTGGCATGGGGGCGTGCGCGTAATCGACGTCACCGACATCCGCAATCCGAAAACCACCGGCGCCTACAACTACCACCCGCCGTACCCGGAACCCTCGCACACCTTCATGCCGGTGCTGAAAAAACTCGACGGCAAACGCATCGCCGTCGCCATCGACGAGGAAGACCACGCCCACGACGCCGAAGAAATGGCGCGCCGCCGCGGCCGCCCGCACGGCTGCCTGTGGGTGCTTGATGTCACCGACCTCAGCAATATCAAGCCGATCTCTTTGTTTGAGGTGAGTGAACTCGACAGCCCGTGGAGCCGCACCACTCCCGGCCGTTTCGGTGCGCACCAGTTCCAGGAAAACTGGAAAGGCGGTGACACGCTGCTGTATTGCGCCTGGTTTGCCGGCGGCCTGCGCATTGTCGACGTCGCCGATCCCTCGGCGCCGCAGGAAGTCGGTTGGTACATCCCGGAACCCTGCGGCGGCAAACCCTGCCCGCAGACCAATGACACCGATGTCGATGACCGCGGACTGATTTATCTGGTGGATCGTTATTGCGGTTTTGATGTGCTGGAGTTCAATCGCAAATGAGCGCCACCACCAACGAATTCCGGGTCATGACCTCCGGCGCCTTCACCGCTGCCTACAAGGCGCTGACCCCACAACTGGAAAAACTCACCGGCAAAACCGTCGTCACCGTCACCACTTCCATCGGCACCGGCGACACCTCGATCCCGAATCGCCTCAAACGCGGTGAAGTGGCGGACATCGTGATCGTTGCCGAAGGCGTGCTGCGCCAGTTCATCGCCGACGGCCTGGTGCTTGCTGAGGACGCGACGACCATCGCACGCTCGATGATGGGCTTCGCGGTGCCCGCGGGCACTCCGGATCCCGCCGTACGCACCGCCGACGACTTGCGACGAGCCCTGCTGGCAGCAAAAGCCATCGGCTACTCCGCCAGCGAAAGCGGCAGGTATTTCACCACTGAACTGGTGCAACGCCTGGGCATCGCAGATGAGGTGCTGCCCAAAAGCCGCCTGATCGGCGGTGGTGAGCGTGTCGGCACCGTCATCGCCCGTGGCGAACTCGATTTCGGTTTCCAGCAGATCAGCGAACTGCTGCCGGTACAGGGCATTGCGCACATCACGCCGCTGCCGCCGGAATTGCAGAAGGTTTCCAGCTTCATGGCGGGCATCGGCGCGAACTCGCCGGACAGGGAGGCGGCGAGCAAGGTCATCGCATTTCTGCGCTCGGCAGAGGCAGCCAAGGCCATTGCCGACAGCGGGCTGGAACCTGCAATCAACCGTTAACGATTCGACAAAAATAGCGTGGGCACGCTGCGCTTTGCCTACCCTGCTCACCTCATATAGCTGGAGCAGCTCTCAAGGGACTGTCCCGACTCGCGACATGACACCAGTGCCAAGGCTCGTACTGATATCCCTGTGGATTATCAGCCGGATAAGACAGCACAAATCCAAACTGCCCCGCATGCTGTCGCAACCAACTGAATGCAGCCGTTTGATCAAAACAACATTCAAGTAACGGTGTATCCGGAGCACCAATATCCATGGCGCATCCGGTATGGTGTTCGCTGAAACCGGGCGGCGCGGAAACACAAAGTATGTCTTCGATCTTCTGGCCCGCATCCAGCTTGCGCTGGATGATTTCAGCCTGACGATCCACGCTGCGGTAAGCGGAGACAATAAAAAGATGAATATTCGCTTGCAGTGCAGCGTCCTTCATGCGACACCACGCCTTTGCCGCCTCGGGCACCAATCTGTGTTCCCGCCCATCAGCGCCAACTTCAGCCAGTTCAAGGTGTGAGGCCTCAACGCAGGGACACAAGCCGCGTGCGGCAATCAACTCGGGCCGAATGCCCAGTTCCTCAAGGCGATCGAGTGTCAAAGATGTCGGATTCAATTTTGCTGCTCGCTGAATCATGGCTGTATTGAGGTCGCTGACAACTTGACGCCCAATGCATTGAGCAGTTTCAACATCGTGTCATACCGCGGCTTCGCTCCGGGCGTCAGCGCCTTGTACAGACTCTCCCGCCCCAGACCGGCATCCTTGGCTAGCTGCGCCATACCCTTCGCACGTGCGACGTCGCGCACCGCCGCCAGAAAAACATCCGGATCCGGATCTTCCAGCGCTGCAGTGATGTACTCGGCGATGGTTTCATCGTCCTTCAGGTAATCGGCCGCGTCGAAGCGTGCTGTTTTCATGTTCGCAATGTATCCGAACGGATACTAGTATGCAACATCGGCACCAAGCCATCAGGAGGTAACGCCATAAAAAACCGTCATGCCTCTCTGGCGATATCCTTAGCCGTAGCCCTGAGGATATTGATGAACTGCCGTGCCGCGGGCGACAGGTAGGCATCCTTGCGGTGGAACACGCCGACATTGCGCTTGACGCTGAATCCCCTGATCGGCAGTTCCACCACGCGATGGCGCGCCTTGATCTGCTTGAGCAGCCGTTTCGACGAAGTACCCAGCAGGTCGGTGTTGGCCACCAGCTGATCGCGGAAGCTCAGCGAGCTGGTCTGCAGCACGTAGCGCATTGCGCTGCGGCCGCGGTCCTGCATCGCCAGGCTCAGCAGCGGCAGCGCCGGCGCACTGAACGCGGTGGCTGCCCAGCGTTCGTCTGCGAGGTCGTCGAGGGTGACCTGCTTGCTTTTGGCCAGGCGATGCCGCGCCGAGGCAAACACCACGATGTTGTCGTCGAGCAGATGTTCCTGCGCCAGGTCCGGGTGCGGCGGTGACGGCAGCACGCTGACGCCCAAATCGAGGTGGCCTTCACGGATGGCGCTGACCGCGGCTTCGTTGGATTCGATGGTGACGCTCAGCACGACGTTTGGCGCCGAGTTCAGCAACGTGCAGCAGGCCGGGCCCATCAGGCTGTCCATCACGCCGGCATGCGCGCCGATGCGCAGATTGCCGGAACGCCCCTGGCTCAGGTCCGCAATCTCGCGCATGACATCTTCCCGGGTCTGCCGCAGCCGCCGCACCTGCGACAGCAGCACCTGGCCGACATCGGTAAGTTCTATGCCTTTCGGGGTGCGCGTGAACAGCTTGGTGTCCATCGACTGCTCGAGGCGGCGCAGGCTCGCGCTCAGCGCGGGCTGGCTCAGTCCCAGCGCTTCAGCCGCGCGCCCGATGTGCCCGTGCTCGGCGAGCACCGCAAAATATTCGATGTCGCGGAAATTCATTTGATAAATGATATTTATGAAAAACGCACAAATGCATGATTGCGTATATCAAACGAGGGTGTCAACATCGTTGCTCCGGCTGCCTCCGCCGTGAGACCTGCCTGTGTTCTCGACCACCATGAGCGCCGCGTTTCCCCGTACGGCGCAAACCCGATGGAGTCCGCATGAGTGTGAAGCGCCCCAACATCATCCTGATTACTTCCGACCAGCAGCGCGCCGATTGCAACGGTTTCGAGAATCCGCATATCAAGACACCGCACATCGACTCGCTGGCCCGCGACGGCACGCGCTTCAACGCCTGCATGACGCCCAACCTCGTCTGCCAGCCGTCGCGCGCGTCCATCCTCACCGGACTGTTGCCGCTGACCCACGGCGTGTGGGACAACGGCGTCGACCTCGATCCGAAGGTGGGTGAGCGGGGTTTCGCCGGCACGCTGGCGAAAGCGGGCTACCGCAGCGCGTTCATCGGCAAGGCGCATTTCGCGACCAAGGCCACTTTCGCACCCACCGGCACGCCGGAATGCAACAAGAGTCAGGCCAAATACGGCCCGGACTGGTACGGCCCGTACATGGGCTTTGACTACGCGGAACTCACCGTACTCGGCCACACCCATCGCACGCGTCCGCTGGACCGGCCGCCGATGGGCCATTACGAACGCTGGTTTATCTCACGCGGCAAGGACGAAGAGGGTTACAAACTGTGGGCGCAGTCGTCGCGGCCGGATACCGGCGCCGCGCAGACCTGGAATTCAGCATTGCCGGTGTCCTGGCACAGCAGCACCTGGGCCGCTGACCGCACCATCGACCTGCTGACCCATCACGACAAACAAAAACCGCTGGCGATGTGGGTGTCGTTTCCCGATCCGCATCACCCGTTCGACTGCCCGGAGCCGTGGAGCCAGCTATACGACCCGAAAAGCATCGTGCTGCCCAAACACCGCACGATGGATCTCGAGCGTCGCCCGTGGTGGCACAAGGCCCAGCTCGAAGGCGTGCCGCAACTGGCCGATCCGGAGATGCGCAAGTTCCGCGCCGAGGGTTCGCGGGTGCCGGTGCAGACCGATTCCCAGCTCGCGGAGATGACTTCCAATTACTACGGCATGATTTCGCTGATCGACCATAACGTCGGCCGCATCCTCAACGCACTCGATGATCTGGGTTATGCCGAAGACACACTGATTGTTTACAGCACCGATCACGGCGACATGCTCGGCAACCACGGTCTGTATCTGAAAGGACCGACGCCGTACGAGGACCTGATGCGCGTGACCATGGTCGCACGCGGCCCTGGAGTGAAAGCGAACCAGGTGGTGGCCGAACCGGTATCCACGCTGGATCTTGCGGCGACGTTCTATGACGCCGCCGGCGTGTCGTCGCCCAATGCGCTGCAGGGACGCAGCCTGAAGGATCTGCTCGCGGGCAAATCCGCGCCGCGCGATGCTGCGTACAGCGAATGGCATGTGCATCCGTCGCGCTGCGGCGTCGGATTGCAATTGCGCACGGTGCGCACCAGGGACTGGAAGTGCACGTTTGAACTCGGTTCGGGCGCGGGCGAGATGTACAAGCTGAAGGATGACCCGAAGGAAATGGACAATTTTTTCGACGATCCGGGCTACGCCAAAGTCAAAAAAGAAATGCACGATTTGATGCTCGCGCGTCCCGGCAAAGTACAGGACAAACTGGCGGAGCCCATCGGCATGGCCTGATGTTGCATGGCCGCGCCTGCTCGATGGATCACTGAAGCATTCATCACGAGGAGAACACCAATGAAAAAAATCATTCTTGGCATTTTGGCACTCGGCTTCTGCACAGCAGCTACTGCGCAGAACTGGCCCGACCGGCCGATCCGCGTGCTGGTGGGTTTTGCGCCGGGCGGCACCTCTGACCTGTCGGCGCGTCTGCCCAGCGACATCGTGTCGAAGGAGTTCGGGCAGACGGTCATCGTCGAAAACCGGCCAGGCGCCTCCGGCGTCATCGCCATTGAAGCACTGACGCGCAGCGCGGCCGACGGTTACACCCTGGTCGTCGGATCGGATTCAGCGTTCTACCAGCCGGTGATCAATCCGAAGGTGTCCTTCCGCGCCGACAAGGACCTGATGCCAATCACCATCCTGGTCAGCCAGCCGATCGTCATCGCCGTGCATCCGGCCCCAGGCTGGAAATCGATCGGCGAGATGGTCAAATCCACGAGGGCGCAGCCCGGCGTCGCCTATGCGATATCGTCTCCCACCGGCACACAGGCGCTCGCCGGCCTGCTGTTCTTCAAGCTGGCCAAGGCAAAACTGACCCCTGTTCCCTACAAAGGCGGTGGACAGGCGATCATTGATCTGATCAGCGGACAGGTGCCCATCGCGGTGCTGGGTTCGAGCCCGGTGGTGCCGCATGCACAGGCCGGACGCATCCGATTGCTGGCCGTCACCTCGAAGGAGCGCTCCAAGGCGCTGCCCGATGTGCCATCGCTGGCGGAATCGGGTTATCCACAGATCGACATCACGCAGTGGTTCGGCATCATGGGCAAGACCGGCACGCCGAACGACATCATCAACCGCTTGTCCGCGGCCTACAACAAGGCACTGGCCGACCCGAGCGTCGGCAAGCGCCTGTTCAGCGTCGCCACGGAACCTGTCGGCGGCACACCCGCGGAAATGGCGGCGCGCATGAAAACAGAAATGGCCATTTGGGCGAAAGCGGCCAAAGAAGTGGGGATGGGAAAATAATGAGCAACAATTCAAAACCCAATATCGTACTGATCCTCGCCGACAACCTCGGCTGGGGCGAACTGGGTTGTTATGACGGCGGGCTGGTACGCGCCGCGCCGACGCCGCGCATCGACCATCTCGCAACCGAAGGGCTGAAATTCCTCAACTTCAATGTCGAGAGCGATTGCGTGCCGACACGCTCCGCGCTGATGACCGGCCGCATGCCGATCCGCACCGGCGCCATGCAATCACTGCCGGCGGGTCTGCCGCAGGGCCTGATCCCATGGGAAGTCACGCTGGCCCAGCTGCTGTCAGGCAAGGGTTACGCCACGGGGATATACGGCAAGTGGCATCTCGGCGACCGTGAAGGCCGCTACCCCAAGGATCGCGGTTTCGACGAATGGTGGGGCATTCCGCGCACCACCAACGAAAGCATGTTTACCAGCACGCCGGGTTATGACTCCGGCATCGTCGGCCTGCCCTACGTGATGGAAGGCCGCAAGGGCGAGCCCGCGCGCAATGTCGAACTCT
>JAKFUJ010000246.1 GCA_021732805.1 Betaproteobacteria bacterium
AAGACGCAGCGGTTTGCCGGCGCCGAGCAGATGCTGCTGTCCGACCACCTCATCCAGTGTGCGCGGCCGCATGCGTTCGGCCAGCGGCGCATCGGGCTCACGTTTCGCGAACAGGTCGTTCACGCTGGTTCTGTTCCCGGGTAGCCGGCTATTCGCTGATGACGTCGGCGCCCTGCGGCGGCGTAAAACGGAATACGTCAGCGGCAATGCGCGGATTGCGTTCGACATCGCTGAAAGTGATCACGGTGACCTGACCAAACTGGTCGCGCAGTTCCATCGCCTCCAGCCCGGATTTACCGAAGCCCATGCGCACACGCTCGAACACGGTATCGCGGCTCTTGGGCACCGCATCCAGCCAATCCAGGCCATCCCTGACCCCGCTGTTCGACAACGTAAAGTCACGCTCAAGATCGTTGCTGCCGGCGAGCAGCGCCGCCGGGCTGGCGCCCAGCGCCTGGTCCAGCTTGCGCACGGTGACCTGATTCAGATCCTTGTCGTAAATCCACAGTTTGCTGCCGTCGCCGACGATCACCTGCTCGTACGGCTTCTGGTAATCCCAGCGGAATTTGCCCGGACGCGAAAACTGCATGACACCCTGCGCCTTTTGCAACGGCTTCAGGTTCCTGTCGAGCACCGTCTGCGCAAACCGCGCCTTCAGCGTCTGCGACTGACCGAGAAACATCTTCAGGGCATCGGTGCCGGCGGCGGATGCCAAAGCGGGCAGCAGGCATAACAGCAACAGGAAGTTACGCATCACTAACTCTTGCGCACACGATCAATGCTGACGATACGGCCGGAGCGCAACAAGACCGTGGTCAGGAAGGGATTGGCCAGCGTCGGAAAGTAATAGTACGACTTGAGACCTTCGCGGTAGTTATCAACTGAAAAGTGGTCAGGCCTGCCTGCGCGCAGCACCAGTTCGCCCTCGGTCATGCCGTGTTCGAGGCGGATAAACACCTCGAACGACATGCCGCGCGCCGGTGCGTCCTGCGCAGCGGCAGCCGGGAAACCGCCATACAGCGCTGCAATGAGAATCAGGGTTCGGGTCAACATGAAGAGTCAGACCGCCGGCGGCCGGGAAAGTTTGTAAGAGTTTGTTGCGGAAAATCAGTCGTTATCCGAGGCCGATGCCGGCGCCAGCACTTCGCGGTTGCCGTTGGACTGCATCGGCGACACCAGCCCGGAGCGTTCCATCTGTTCGATCAGCCGCGCTGCCCGGTTATAACCGATGCGCAGGTGGCGCTGCACCAGCGAAATCGACGGACGGCGTGTTTTCAGCACGATCGCCACCGCCTGGTCGTACAACGGATCGGCTTCGCCGTTGCCGCCCTCGGCGCCATCGATACCGGTATCAGCAGACGCTTCGGGACTCTCGAGAATTTCATCGATGTATTGCGGCTGCGCCAGGCTCTTCAGATGATCAACCACTTTGTGCACTTCCTGATCGTCGACAAACGCGCCGTGGACACGCTGGGTATAGCCCTGCCCCGGTGGCAGGAACAGCATGTCACCCTGCCCGAGCAATGCTTCAGCGCCCATCTGGTCAAGGATGGTGCGCGAATCGACCTTGGCCGACACCTGGAATGCAATCCGCGTCGGAATATTAGCCTTGATCAGGCCGGTGATCACATCCACCGACGGTCGCTGCGTGGCCAGGATCAGATGCACGCCGGCTGCACGCGCCTTCTGCGCCAAGCGCGCGATCAGTTCCTCGATCTTTTTGCCGACTACCATCATCAGGTCGGCGAGTTCATCGATGACCACGACGATCAGCGCCATTTCGTGCAAAGGGACCGGATTGTCAGGTGTCGAACTCAAAGGATTGTTCAGCGGCGCCTTTTTCTTGACGGCATCCCTCACCTTCTGGTTGAAGCCGGCAATGTTGCGCACGCCCAGCATCGACATCAGCTTGTAGCGCCGCTCCATTTCGCCGACACACCAGTTCAATGCATTCGCCGCCTGCCGCATGTCGGTGACCACCGGCGCCAGCAGATGCGGAATACCCTCGTAAACCGAAAGTTCCAGCATTTTCGGATCGACCAGGATCAGACGCACCTGCGACGGCGGCGCCTTGTAGACCAGCGACAGGATCATCGCGTTGATTGCCACCGATTTGCCGGAACCGGTGGTGCCGGCCACCAGCAGATGCGGCATGCGCGCAAGATCGGCAACGATGGGATTGCCGGCGATGTCTTTGCCCAGAGCCAGCGTCAGCGGGGATCCCATGTCGGCATAGACCTGCGAGCTGACGATTTCCGAAAGACGCACGATCTGCCGTTTCGGATTGGGAATTTCCAATCCCATGTAACTCTTGCCGGGTATGGTTTCAACAACCCGGATGCTCATCACCGACAACGCGCGCGCCAGGTCGCGAACCAGATTGATGATCTGGCTGCCCTTGACGCCGACGGCCGGCTCAATTTCAAAACGCGTCACCACCGGCCCCGGATACGCCGTCAGCACCTTGACCTCGACACCGAAGTCGAGCAGTTTTTTCTCGATCAGGCGCGACGTGAATTCCAGCGTATCCGCGGAAACGGTTTCGATGTTGGCATCGGCTTCGTCGAGCAGGCTGATCGGCGGCAGCAGCGTGTCGGGCAGATCACCGAACAACGGCACCTGTTTCTCGCGCTCGACACGCGCCGACTTCGGAATCTCCATACGCGGCGGCTCAATGCGCACCGGTTCGTGGGCTTCGATCTTTTTCCGGTTGTCATCGACCACATCCTTGCGCGCAACCGTTGCCTCAGCGCCGGCCTTGCGATCCGCGCGCTCCTGAAGCCTGGCCACAACCCATTCGTAAAACCGTTCCGCCCAGTCGCCGATTTTCTCGATCACCGCGAGCCAGGAAATGCCCGTAAACAGGCTCAGTCCGGCAGCCAGCAGCAGGAGCAGCAGCAATGTTCCACCGGTAAATCCCGCAGCAGCGGCCAGTCCGTTGCCGATCATCGCGCCCAGCACCCCGCCCGGCGCGCCGGGCAACTCGGCCCTCATCGAATACAGGCGCAGCGATTCGATGCCACAACTGGCACTCAACAGCACAACAAAACCAATCAGCATCACCGCATGGGAGCGACGGTCGGTTTCAGGCACCGTTTCTATACGACGAAAGCTCCACAGTACCAGTGCACCGCATAACGCCACCCACCAGTACGCGGAAAGTCCGAACAGGAACAGCAGCAGATCGGCTACATAAGCACCGACGAGGCCGCCGGCATTGCTTATGTGATCAACCGTCAGGCTGTGCGACCAGCCCGGATCACCACGTTGGAAGGTAAACAGCACCAGCAACAGGTACAGGGCCAAAGCAAGAAAGGCCAGCCACCAGGATTCACGCAGCAACGCTGCGAGCTTCGGCGGCAACGGATTGGGTGCGGTTTTGGCGGCGGAAGATTTATCGCTGGCCAGCATCAGGGTTTTCACGGAAAAAATAGTTAACCCGATGATTATAAGTGAAAAGCCGTCTCGCACCGCAGCATCCAGACTGCTGCAGATACCACCTCAAAAAACAAACCCCGTCTTCAGACGGGGTTTGTCGGGTGAAGATCGCACAGGTTTACCGCACAACACATTCCTGGTTGGCGTTGCCGCCGACGACGCCACCAGCGATGCCCAGTGTGAACGGCAACTGGCGGAGATTCAGTCCAGGATCACCCGGCAGGAGAACCGGCAGTTTACCCGCATCCTGGGCAAAGCCGAACTGTCCTTCACCGATCAATTGGTTACCGCCCTCGTTCTGCATGATGTAAGCGCCGGTATAAGTGGTGTGATATGTGCCAGGAGGCAATGAGCCGCAATCCGTCGAACATGAAACGGTATCTCCGGAAGAGCCGCGGATGCCGATGGTCGCCGTCGAGGTACCGATTTTGTAGGCGTCCTGGTTGCCGCGCTTGCCGATGAGCCCGGTCACCGTGCGCAAGCCGCCTTTCACCAATCGCATGAACATGCCGTCGGTTTGCGGCGCTTCCTTGTTGAACGAATAGGCTTCCAGCTTCATCGTGGTGTTCGGCCGCATCGTGGCCGCGCTGCCGTCGGTGAAATTGATCTGCGCATAACTGTCGTTTTGCGTGGTCAATACATCGCCCGGCTGCACTTCGGATTTTTGTGAAAGGATGCGCACCGAACCGTCGGGACGTTGCACCGACATGGTCCCGCTCAGATGGGTAATCACCCCGGCACCCGCCGCCCATGCGCCTGTGGCCACCAGGCCCAGCACCAACCCTGCGACACACCGTAACAACCCCTTGGTCGAAAACATCACTTGCCCCCTTTCAATGCGCGCCCGCCGGCGGCACGGGAATCCCGTTATGACTGCTTGACTACCCCTGACAAGACCATTTTTATACCATAAATTTCCAGTACCCGATAAAAAAACCTTGTTTTTGAATCCTGTCCAACCCCCTGAAAACGTGAGAAAAATCACGCCGTCCTGGTCTGGACCCAATATCAAAATCAGCAGGTCAGGCGCCTCAATGCGCCGAACCGCGTTGGGCCATGGACTGCCGGTCTATCACATAAATCTTGCGCTTTTCGGTACGAATCAGGTTTTTCTCGTGCAAATCCTTGACTACCCGGCTGACCATCTCCCGTGACGCACCGATCATGCGCGCAATTTCCTGCTTGGCCGGAGCCCGCTGCACCACCCATTGGCCGTCAACCTGCTCGGCCATGTCGATGATCAACCGGGCAACACGCCCATACACGTCAATCAGCGCGAGGCTCTCGATTTTGCGGTCTGCATCTCGCAGTCGCTTGACCAGATTGCGCAGCACCAGCATCGCAACCTCCCCATTGCCCTCAAGGCAGGACAGAAATGCCGTTCGCGGCAAACGCAACACCTCACACGGCTCCAGCGCCTCAACCGTCGCCGAGCTGGGCAAACCGTCCAGCAACCCCATCTCGCCGACATATTCCTGCGCACCCATGATCGTCAGGATCACTTCATGACCGTTTTCATCGGGAATCAGCACTTTTACCCGACCAGACAAAATGATGTAGAGACCGTCGGTTTCCTCACCGGAACGCAATATTGCCGATCCACGCGTATAGCTGCGGTGCTGGACCCAGGATGCCATCGTCGCAATCTGTTGATCCGTAAACGAAGAAAACAGCGGCACTGTTTTCAGTATTTGCGGGTTCGGGGTAACGGGTGCGGACATGTAATCCTCATAACAATCGCACTGGTATCGCACTGATTCGCGCTGTCGCCGCGTCATGGCGGTACGATGGACAATGGCGCATCAGGCATCTATGTTGCCAGATTGCAGGTCAATAGTCATTCAAACCTGCCGATTCCACCCGCATATGGCTGTTGCGTATCGCAAGCCCGCCTTCAAACTGCTACATTGCGCCTTTTGCCGATTTCGGTATCAACCTTCAGTCAATTCCAGTAACCATGGCCACCACCAAACATTCCAAAGTCCTCATTCTTGGCTCCGGCCCGGCCGGATATTCCGCCGCCGTCTATGCCGCACGCGCCAACCTCAAACCGGTGCTGGTCACCGGGCTCGCCCAGGGCGGTCAGTTGATGACCACCACCGATGTCGACAACTGGCCTGCCGACGCTGACGGGGTGCAGGGTCCCGAACTGATGGAGCGCTTCCAGAAACATGTCGAGCGTTTCAACACCGAAATGATTTTTGACCATATTCATACCGTGAAGCTCAAAGACACGCCGATCACCTTGGTCGGCGACCAGGGCACTTACACCTGCGACGCGCTGATCATCGCTACCGGCGCCTCGGCGATGTACCTGGGCCTGCCTTCGGAAGAAAAATTCATGGGCAAAGGCGTGTCGGGTTGCGCCACCTGCGACGGATTCTTCTACAAAAACCAGGATGTGTCAGTGATCGGTGGCGGCAACACCGCAGTCGAGGAAGCGCTGTACCTGACCAACATCGCCAAACATGTCACCATCGTGCATCGCCGCGACAAGTTCCGCGCCGAAGCCATTCTCGTCGACAAGCTGAACGAACGTGTCGCAACCGGCAAAGCCACCATCCTCTGGGACCATGTGCTCGACGAAGTGCTCGGCGACAACACTGGTGTCACCGGCATGCGCATCAAACATGCCAAAACCGGCGCCACCACCGACAAAGCCCTGCAAGGCGTATTCATTGCCATCGGCCACAAGCCGAACACCGACATTTTTGAAGGTCAGCTCGATATGAAAAACGGCTACATCATTACCCAGAGCGGCCTCAAAGGTAATGCTACCGCCACCAGCATTCCCGGCGTGTTCGCAGCGGGAGACGTGCAGGACCATGTCTATCGCCAGGCGGTGACCAGCGCCGGCACCGGCTGCATGGCGGCGCTGGATGCGCAAAAATACCTTGAAAGCAAGGGCCTGGTCTAAACGGCTCGGCCAAACATGCGGATGGACGGGTATCGTGAAAAAGGCCAAACCTCGCGCGGGTGCTGAACCTCTGCAAGACGACGAAATCCTGCGCGCGGCACTGATTGATGTCACACCGCTGCCTCCCGCCAACCGCGCCCGCCTGATCCGTCCGCTGCCACGGCCGATTGCCGTGCAACGGCAACTGGATGAACGCGAAGTGCTGCGCGATACGCTGAGCGATACACCGGCCTGGGATCAAGGGTTGGAAAACGGCGAAGAACTGCTGTTCCTGCGCAACGGCATATCAGCGCAGCATCTGAAAAAGCTGCGTCGCGGCCACTGGGTGATCCAGGACCATCTGGATCTGCACGGCCTTACCGCGCCCGAAGCACGGCTGCTGACCGCGGAATTCCTGGCGCATTGCGTGCGTGAAGGATTGCGCTGTGTGCGCATCGTCCACGGCAAGGGGTTGCGCTCACCAAACCGCGAACCCGTACTGAAGAAAAAAGTGGCCGGCTGGCTGGCACAGCGCGATGAGGTTCTGGCCTACTGCCAAGCCCCGCACAACGATGGCGGCGGCGGTGCAGTACTGGTGCTGCTGCGCGCTGCGTAGCAAGTCCTCTTGGAGGGCGCCGCGTAGCAATTCCCCTTGGGGGGCGGAACACGCGGCATTCGCTGAAACAACCGCCTAAACGGCGGCTTCGTCGGTTTCGCCTGTCCGGATGCGGATCACTTGCGCCACATCACTGACAAAAATCTTGCCGTCGCCGATTTTCCCGGTACGCGCCGCTTTAATCACCGCATCTATCGATGCCTCAAGCAGGTTGTCTGGAACAACGACCTCAACCTTGACCTTGGGCAGGAAATCCACAACATATTCGGCGCCGCGATAGAGTTCGGTATGGCCTTTCTGCCGGCCAAACCCCTTGACCTCGGTCACCGTCAGTCCGCTGACACCGATCCCGGACAAAGCCTCACGGACTTCGTCGAGTTTGAACGGCTTGAATATCGCTTCGATTTTTTTCATGTCTCCTCCGGCTGACTACCGTTGATTGCTGCGGAAAGAATAGCACAGGCGCCCTGCTACCCATCCAGCGCCTCAATGTTTGAACTTGTTGGTAATCGGATAACGCCAGTCCTTGCCAAAACCGCGGCTGGTAATGCGTATGCCCACCGGCGACTGACGGCGTTTGTATTCGCTGATGCGTATCAGCTTCACCACGCGGTCGACGTCCGCCGGGGCATAACCCATCGCGGCAATTTCCTGCGGACTGCGGTAATACTCGACATAGGCTTCCATGATCGCATCCAGCACATCATATGGCGGCAGGCTGTCCTGGTCTTTCTGGTCGGGACGCAGTTCCGCCGATGGCGCGCGGTCGATGACTCGCCGCGGGATGACCGGCGCCAAGGCATTGCGGTATTCAGCAAGCCGGTAAACCAGGGTTTTTTTGATGTCTTTCAGCACCGCAAAGCCGCCGGCCATGTCGCCGTACAGCGTGGCATAACCGGTGCCCATTTCACTCTTGTTGCCGGTGGTGAGCACGATGGCGCCGGTCTTGTTCGACATTGCCATCAGCAGCGTGCCGCGGATCCGCGCCTGCAGATTCTCTTCCGTCACATCCTCGGCAAGACCCTTGAATTCATCAGCCAGCGCCGCGCGAAACGCGTCGAATACCGGGCGAATGGCGATCTCGGAATAACGCACTCCCATGATCCGTGCCTGCTCCTGCGCGTCCTGACAACTCATGCCGGCGGTGTACTGCGACGGCATCATGACCGCATGCACTTTGTCGGCGCCCAGCGCATCAACGGCAACCGCCAGCGTCAGTGCCGAGTCAATCCCGCCCGACAAACCCAGCAGCGCACCGGGGAAACCGTTTTTACCGAGATAGTCGCGTACGCCCATGGTCAGTGCAGCATAGACATCCTGCTCCAGCGACACCGTCGGCGCCACCTCGCCCTTCACCGGTATACCGTTGACGAACTCAACCAGCGACAGTGCTTCCGCAAACGCCGGCAACTGGTGCGTCAGTTCGCCGCGGCCATCAACGGCGAACGATGCACCGTCAAAGACCAGCTCATCCTGACCACCCACCTGGTTGGCATAAACCACCGACATCCCCGTCTTGCCGACGCGTTCTCGCACCACCTCGTAACGCGTTAACTGCTTGTTGATGTGATACGGCGACGCATTCAACACCAGCAGCAACTGCGCGCCTGCCTCGCGCGCGGCTTTTGCCGCCGGTTCCTCCCACACATCCGCACAGATGTTGATGCCGATGCGCAGGCCTTCGTGCTCGAACACGCAGGGCTCTTCTCCAGAATCGAAATAACGTTCTTCGTCGAACACCGTGTAATTGGGCAATGTGCGTTTCAGGTAGGTCGCTACCACGGCGCCATCTCGTACCACCGATGCCGCGTTGTAGCGCTTGCCACCCGTCTGGTGCGGATGACCAAGCACCAGCGTGATGCCCCGGATCCCGCTCACGATGCGCCGGAATTCCTGATCGCAGGCACGGAAAAAATCATCGCGGAGCAGCAAATCCTCCGGCGGATACCCTGACAATGCCAGTTCGGTCGTCAACAGCAATCCCGCACCGGCAACCCGGGCGCGAGTGGCTGCATCAATGATTTTTGCAGCGTTTCCGGCCAGATCACCAACCGTGAAATTAAGCTGTGCAATCGCTATTTTCATGTTGCTAATATATCATCGGCGCGCGCACATCTTGCGCACACTTCCAACCGACCGGACCACATTCCGAGCATGCTGCACTGGCTGCATTATTATCGCGCGCAACTTAATCTGGCATTGCGCCGGACAGACGGGGCAATCGCCGCCTATCGCGACGCCTTCGCCGCAAATCCGCGTTTTGCACAAGCCGCCGCCGGCATCGGATTCCTCGAAGCCACCCGGGAGCAATGGGATGCTTCCGCAAATGCCTTCCAGCAGGCACTGGAGATCAACCCTTCGGATGCCGACATCTGGTTTGACCTGGGATATGTGCGCGAGAAACAAAACGACGACGCAGCTGCCATCCAATGCTTCGAACGCGCCGTTGGACTGAACCGCAGCCTTGACCGGGCCTGGTTCGGTATGGGTCTCGTCCACCGCCGGCGCAATGACAACGAAGCGGCCATACGCGCCTTCAAGATTGCCGCCAATCTGCAACCGATGAATCCTCATGCCCTCTACGAACTCGCGATGGCTCAACTTGCGCTGGGCAACATCGAGGAAGTACTCCGGATTATCCGGAAGGTCGCGGAATTCGATCCACAAATGACCAGCCAGCTGATTCGCGATACCGGACAACGTCCGCAGGAAATCCAGCTGCAGTGAAACTGCGAGTGGCATCCACGCTGTCCGGTGTAGCTCCCGAAGCATGGAACCGGCTCGCCGGCGACGATCCGTTCCTGCAGCACGCTTTCCTCCATGCCCTGCACGAAACCGGCTGCGCTGCTCCGGATACCGGCTGGGCGCCCCAGTATCTGCTGCTGGAAACGGATAAGGAACTCATCGGTGCGATGCCGCTGTACCTGAAGGGGCATTCCTACGGCGAATATGTGTTCGACTGGGCCTGGGCCGACGCCTACCATCGCCATGGCATTGAGTATTACCCCAAATTGCTTTGCGCTATTCCGTTTACACCGGTTGTCGGCTCGCGTTTGCTTGCAGAAAAAACAGAGCACAGCGATCAGTTGGTCGCCGGCGCGCTGGAACTCGCACGCCGCACCAAAACCGGGTCGCTGCACATACTGTTTCCATCTCCAACCGATCTGGATTGCCTGACCCGGCACGGTTTTCTGCTGCGCCAAGGCCGACAGTTCCACTGGACCAATGATAACTATCGTGATTTCGAGCAATTCCTTGCGCAATTGAGCCACGACAAACGCAAGAAAATCCGCCAGGAACGACGCAAGGTGCGTGATGCCGGCATCACTTGCCGCTGGCTGGAGGGCAGCGCAATCAGGGATGACGACTGGCGGTTTTTCGCGCGATGTTATGGCCAAACGTACCGCGAGCACCATTCCTCACCCTACCTGAACCTGGAATTTTTCCGCCGCGTCGGTGCTGCACTGTCGGACAGCTTTGTGCTGGTGCTGGCCGAACGCGACGGCATGCCGATCGCGGTTTCGCTGCTGATCCGCAACGCCACACGCCTGTACGGCCGCCACTGGGGTGCCATCGAGCATCATCAGGCGCTGCATTTCGAAGCCTGCTACTACCAGGGTATTGAATATGCGATTGCCCGCGGCCTGCAGGTATTCGAAGGCGGCGCACAGGGCGAGCACAAAATGGCGCGCGGCCTGCTACCGGTCACGACGCAATCCGCGCACTGGCTGGCGCATCCGGAATTTGCCGCCGCCATCGAAAACTTCCTCGACCGGGAAACCATGCTGATGGAAGAGCATGGCCGCGAACTGGCGATGCGCAGCCCCTTCAAATCCACATGACCCGGAAAACCGTCTTGCCGTATAGTGACGTGTCAAAAAAACGGATGCGCAGATGAAGTTCTGCAGCTATTGCGGCTCTGCCGTCGCACTCAGGATTCCCGCCGGAGACAGCCTGCCGCGCCATGTTTGCGACGGTTGCGGCACCATCCATTACCTGAATCCGAAAATGATCGTCGGCTGCATCGCCGAATGGGAGGATCGCATCCTTCTCTGCCGCCGCGCGATTGAACCCCGTCATGGCCTGTGGACCGTTCCTGCCGGGTTCATGGAAAACGGCGAAACCACAGCTCAGGGGGCAGTGCGCGAAACCCTGGAAGAAGCCAACGCCCGCGTCGAGATCGGACCGCTGTACGCGATGTACAACATTCCGCACATCAACCAGGTCTACATCTTGTTCCGTGCCCGCCTGCTGGATCTCGATTTCAGCGCCGGCGCCGAAAGTCTGGAAGTGCGGCTGTTCGATGAAGCTGAGGTGCCGTGGGAGCAGATCGCCTTCGCCACAGTACGCAACACGCTGACCCACTATTACGCCGACCGAAAAGCCGGCGAATACCGGTTTCATCTCGGCACCATCGAACAGGCCGCGCGTCGCACCTGAAACAGTCCGGTCATGGTTGTGCAATGGCCCTGCTGCGACCGGACAAATCCCCGGTCGTTTGAATTGTTTTAGAATCGGGACTTGATCAGCCTGCATTGCCCCGGAGACCCTTCATGACTGCCGCGATTCCCACAACCAGACCTGCCTTCCAGTGGGACGATCCGCTGCTGCTTGAAGACCTGCTGACCGATGAGGAGCGCATGGTGCGCGACACCGCGCACGCCTACTGCCAGGAAAAACTGATGCCGCGGGTGGTCGAAGCCAACCGCCACGAGAAATTCCACCGCGAAATCATGAACGAGATGGGCGAACTCGGCTTTCTCGGGCCGACCATCGAAGGTTACGGCTGTGCCGGCGTCAACCACATCTGTTACGGCCTGATCGCGCGCGAAGTCGAACGTGTCGACAGCGGTTACCGCTCCGCGCTGTCGGTGCAGTCGAGCCTGGTGATGTATCCGATCTCCGCCTTCGGCAGCGAAGCACAAAAGCAGA
>JAKFUJ010000429.1 GCA_021732805.1 Betaproteobacteria bacterium
GCTGGGCGCAATGCTGGCGCTCGAAGTACGCCATAAAACCGGCAAGGGCCAGATCATCGATGCTGCGCTGTACGAAGGCGCGTTCAGCTTCATGGAGCCGCACGTCCCTGCATACGAAAAACTGCACGACATCGCGATGCGCGCCGGCTCGCGCCTGCCCGGCAACGCACCCAACACGCTGTATCCCACCCGCGACGGCCAGTACATCCACATCACCGCTGCCAGCGACGCCGTGTTCCGACGCGTGGCATCGGCGATCAACCGCCCCGATCTCGCGACTGATCCGCTGTATGCCAAGGCCATCGATCGCGCAAAAAATGAAGATGCGCTGGACGCCATCATCGGCGCGTGGACGCTGCAGCACGACTGCGCCGCACTCGAGGACCAATTGCACGCCGCCAAAGTCCCGGCAGCGCGCATCTACACGGTGGAAGACATTTTCAACGATCCGCATTACGCCGCACGCGGCATGCTGCAGCAGGTGGCCAGCGATGAACTGGGCAGCGTCACCATGCCGGCAGTGGTGCCGCGACTCTCCGCCACACCGGGGGCGATACGCCATGCCGGGCGGCGCATCGGCCAGGATACGCGTGCGGTGCTGCGCGACGTGGCGGGCATGACGGATGCGGAAATCTCGGCACTGGAAGCGCGGCGAGTGATCGCCTGCGATCCGGGGTCTGCAAACACCTGAACCATAAAACTTTTTACTGGCAACCTTAATGTCTTTTGACGATCTGCTGAACAACCTCGAACAACGCCGACGGCAGGCACTGGCCATGGGCGGCGCAGAAAAGCTCGCCAAACGCAAAGCCGCCGGCCTGCTCAATGCGCGCGAACGCATTGATTACCTGTTCGATGCCGGCACGTTCGTCGAATCCGGCCTGTTCGCCACTTCGGTCGTCGCCGAAGATGCCGCACGCTCACCCGCCGACGGCAAGATCGCCGGCTTCGGCAAGGTGCGTGGCCGCGAGTCCGCGGTCGTCGCCAACGATTTCACGGTGATGGGCGCCTCCAGCGCCGCGATCAACATGAAAAAAATCGGGCACATGAAGCGCACCGCGGCGTCCCGCGGTATCCCGTTGATTTTATTGGGAGAATCGTCCGGCGCCCGGTTACCGGACAACATGGGTGCACGCGGCATGGGCAGCCTGCTGGCGCAGGATCCGCAGCAGTACCTGCGCAGCCGCGAGAGCCCGTGGGTGTCGGCCGCACTGGGTCTGTGCTACGGCTCTTCGACCTGGTACTGCGTGCTGGCCGATTTCAACGTGATGCGCAAGGGCGCGATCATTGCGGTATCGAGTTCGTTGCTGGCCTCGCTGGCGATGAACAATACCGTCGAGGCCGAGGAACTCGGCGGCTGGCGTGTGCACGCCGAAGTCACCGGCTTCGCCGATCAGGTCGTCGACAGCGACGAAGAAGCGATCGACGCCGTCAAAACCTTTCTCTCCTATCTGCCGTCAAACCACAACGAAGCGCCGCCGGTCGCAACAGTGCCCGCCGGGTCCGGCGCACGCATCGCCGACATCCTCAAAATTCTCCCGGAATCGCGCACCCAGGTCTACGACATGCGCAAGCTGCTGCAATGCATCGTCGACAATGACAGCTGGTTCGAACTGAAAGCGCGCTTCGGCAAGGCGGCGGTGACCGCACTGGCGCGGCTCGACGGCAAAACCGTCGGCATCATTGCCAACAACCCGCTGTTCAAGGGCGGCGCGCTCGATGCCGACGCCTGCGACAAGATTGTCAGTTTCCTCGTGCTATGCGACTCCTACAACATCCCCATGCTGTTTTTTGTCGACACCCCCGGCTTCGCCATCGGCATCGAGGCCGAGCGCAAACGCGCGCCCGGCAAGATCATGAATTTCATGAATGCGCTGGCGCTGGTCACAGTGCCCAAACTGACCGTGCTGGTGCGCAAGACCTACGGTCAGGCTTACATCAACATGGGCGGCGGCCGCAATTCCGACGAGTTTCTGGCATGGCCGACAGCCGAAATCAGTTTCATGGATCCGAACTATGCGGTGACCGTGGTTTCCGGACTGAAACCCGGTGAACCGGGATTCGACGACAAACGCGCGCTGATGGAAAAAAACAATTCGGTTTACGACATCGCCGCGATCTACGCGGTGCAGGACGTGATCCGTCCCGAACAGACGCGCGACTACCTGATCCGCATGCTTGATGTGCACCAGTTGCGCCACTGCAAAGGCGTCGGTCGGCACCTGCTGGCGACCTGGCCCACCAGTTACTGAGGAAGAGTGACATGAGCTGGAAACCCGAAATCGACGAGATTGAACAGCGCCACCGCTGGGCCGAGGCAATGGGCGGCGAGGATTCGGTGCAACGCCATCACCAGCAGGGACGGTTGACCATCCGCGAACGCATCGCTTCGATGCTGGATGACGGATCGTTTCAGGAAGTCGGCAAACTGACCGGCAACGCGCTGCGTGACGAAGCCGGAAAACTGCTGAAGGTGGTGCCTGCCCCGTACGTGATGGGACTGGGCAAGATCGGCGGCCGGCCGGTGGCCATCGGCGGAGAGGATTTCACGGTGCGCGGCGGCACCAGCTGGGGCGGCCAGCGGCGCAAGGGCGGTCAGGGTGGTTTCGTCGAAGATCTCGCCTGCCAGTACCGCATTCCGCTGATCAACCTGATCGACGGCGCCGGCGGCAGCGTGACGTCCGCGAAAAAGCGCGGCTACACGGTGTTTCCCGGCGTCCACGGCTTCGAACGCTCGGTCGAATTGCTGGGCATGGTGCCGGTGGTCAGCGCCGTGCTCGGCACGGCAGCCGGCGGCCCCGCCGGACGCGCGATTTTGTCGCACTGGTCGATCATGACCAAAAACACCAGCCAGATTTTCGCCGCCGGACCGCCGGTGGTTGAACGCTCGCTCGGTGAAAAAGTCACCAAGGAAGCGCTCGGCGGCTCGGCCATCGCGGTTGATTTTGCCGGCACCGTGGACAATGTCGCGAACGACGAAGCGGACTGCTTTGCGCAGATCAAAAAATTCCTGTCCTATCTGCCGCAGAACGTGTGGCAACTGCCGCCGGCACTGCCTGCTGCCGATCCCGCGGAGCGCCGCGAAGAATCGCTGCTGTCGATCATTCCCCGCGAGCGGCGCCAGCCCTACAACATGCGCAAACTGATTGCGCAGATTGTCGACCGCGATTCAGTGTTCGAGATTCAGCCGAGCTTCGGCAAGTCGGTCATCACCTGCTTCGCACACCTGCAGGGCCGGACTGTCGGCGTCGTTGCCAACAACCCGATGGTGCTCGGCGGTGCGATGGACGTAAAGGCCGCGAAAAAGCAGACGCATTTCATCGACCTCTGCGACACCTTTCACGTCCCGTTGCTTTATCTTGTCGACGTGCCCGGATTCATGGTCGGCACCGCAGCCGAAGCCGCGGCCACACTGCGTGAAGGCATGCGGACGGTTTACGCGGGACTGCAAGTCACCGTGCCGGTGATGACCGTGGTCATCCGCAAATGTTATGGCATGGCGGGCATGGGCACCAACGACAAGAACGGCCTCGACCTCAAACTGGCATGGCCGTCGGCGGAATGGGGTTCACTGCCGGTGGAGGGCGGCGTCGCCGCCGCCTATCGCCGCGAAATCGAAGCCGCGCCCGATCCCAAACTAAAACAGGCCGAGATCGAGGAGGAACTGCTGCGCTACGCCTCGCCGATACTCACCGCGGAGGCCTTCGCGGTCGAGGATGTCATCGATCCGCGCGATACCCGTCGTTATCTGTGCCGTTTTCTCGAAGCCGCGCAGGAACGACTGAAAATCAACCCCGGTCCGAAATACAAAACCGGGGTCCGTCCCTGATGCCGATGGCGCGGCACAAGGGCAATGTGTCGGAAGAAGCCTGACGTTATTGCGCCTTGATGTTCGCCGTCTTGATGATTTTTTCGTACTTCAGCGAATCCTCCTTCATGATCCGCGCCAGTTCCGCCGGCGTTCCCGGTTCGATCACCACGCCGGTGTTCAGCAGAAAATCATTCACTTCCTTGCTGTCGAGGATGCGTTTGATTTCGGTATTCAATTTGCCGATGATCGCATTGGGCGTGCCGGTGGGCGCAAAGAACGAAAACCAGATGTTGGTATTGAAATCCTTGAAACCCGACTCGATCATCGTCGGCACCTCGGGCAGCAGCGCGACCCGCTTCTCGACGGTCAGTGCGATCGGGCGCACCCGTCCCGAGCGCACATGCGGAATCGCCGGCCCCATGCCCAGGAAACCGAATTTGATTTCCTGTCCGGCCAGTACGGCGACCGTCACCGGACCGCCGCCCTTGTAGGGGACATGCACGGCTTTCAGGCCCGCCATCATGTTGAGCAGCTCTCCCGACAGATGCATCGACGTGCCGCTGCCCGGTGAGCCGAAAGAAAATGTGGCGGCATTGGCCTTGCCGTAGCCGATCAGTTCCTTCACCGATTTAACCGGCAGGCTCGGATGCACCGCGAGCAGGATCGGCGTGATCGTGCCCTGGGTAATCGGCGCAAAATCTTTTACCGGATGGTAGGGCAGATTCTTGATCAGGTGCGGATTCACGCTCATCTCCCGCGTCGAGCCCACGAACACCGTATAACCGTCGGGCGCGCTTTTCGCCGAGATATCCGCCGCCGCGACCCCGTTTGCCGAACCGCGGTTATCGACGATTACCGGCGTGTTCCAGTTGTCGGTGATGCGCTGCGCGACTGCGCGCGCGAGGATGTCGGTGTTGCCCCCCGGGGCGTAGGGCACGATCAGCCGTATCGGTTTGGAGGGATAGGTCTGCGCCTGCGCGCCGGTGACACCGTACGAAAACAGTGCAGCACATCCCGCGACCGACAACATTTTGAACGATTTCAGCATGACTCTCCTCCAATGTGGCGTTTATCATTTCCGGATTACCGCGCTTGGCGACGGCTTCACGGTTGCAGGTTTCTCCACGGCCACACGGCCTGAAGCAGAGACCCGTTACTGCCGGATTTTAGATGTTATACAGACGCAGACGGCATTCTGCCAGCCCTCCGCCCGATGCAGCGCCGAGGCGCCGAGTTGCGTGATGTACTCGCTGGAAATACGGCTCAGCAAACGAGCTGCGTCAGTAACACGCTGTTTCAATTGAATAAATTCTCATGTCCCATAGCGTATCGGCGATTTCACCAATTTCAGCGCCGCGAGCGCGCTGTAGCAGGCCAGCCACGCGGTCTTGGGGTTGTCGGGCGACGGGACATTCTGCAGACGAATGGTGATGTTGCCGGTCTTGCCCCTGATTTCAATCTCGTGGGTGTTATGTTTGATCGCGGGATCAGCCACCACCTTCAACCGCGTTTTGTCGAAGCCGATACCCGCCATGCTCAGCACCGCTGCGATATTGACGTTTTGCGGGAACAGCGGCACACCCTGCCGCGCCGGGCCGTCGTAGAAAACATGCGCCGCGGTCAGGCGATCAAGATCAACTTTCTGCTCGCCGACAAACGGGATATTTTTCCATGCTGCGGGCGGCTTCATCACGGTGATGGTCACTGCATCAACGCCGGCAATGCATGCCGCTTTCAGCGCATCCAGACCTGCGATGCCGCCCGAGGGCACATACAGCAGCGCGCCGCTTTTTATCGCGGCCTGTTCGAGAGCGCTGCGCAAACCATCATCGCACAGCGCCCCGCCGGAAAGCACAATGACGGCAATCCCTTTCTCCAGCAGTGACACCGCATGCTCGCGCACCGCCTGATGCGATGCCGCCTCAATGACCACATCGGGGCGCTCGGCAACCAGTCCACCAAGATCGGTGACAAAAACGCAGCCAAACTCCTGCGCGAGTGCCTTGCCGCGGGAAGCCGCGCTTTGACCTGCAACCGCGACAACTTTCACGTCGCCCAGATCGCCGCGCCGGATATGTTCCAGAAAAAGCCGGGCGATGGAGCCGCCGCCGATGATGCCGACGCGCATCAGAACACCACCACGCTGCGTATCGATTCCCCTGTATGCATCAGATCAAACCCCTTGTTGATGTCTTCCAGTTTCAGTGTATGCGTAATCAGGTCGTCGATGTTGATCTTGCCGTCCATGTACCAGTCGACGATTTTCGGCACATCGCGCCGCCCTTTCGCGCCGCCGAAAGCGGTGCCTTTCCACACGCGACCGGTAACCAATTGGAACGGCCGGGTCTTGATTTCCTGTCCGGCTCCCGCAACGCCGATGATCACCGACACCCCCCAGCCCTTGTGGCAGCATTCCAGCGCCTGACGCATCACGTCGACATTGCCGATGCATTCAAAGCTGTAGTCGGCGCCGCCCTTGGTCAGGTTGACCAGGTACGGCACCAGGTCTTCTTTTACTTCCTTCGGATTGACAAAATGCGTCATGCCGAATTTTTCGGCGAGCGCCTTGCGTGAGGGATTCAGATCGACACCGATGATCATGTTGGCGCCGGCGAGTCGCGCACCCTGGATCACGTTGAGGCCGATACCGCCGAGGCCGAAGACCACGACGTTCGCGCCCGGCTCGACCTTGGCGGTGTTGATCACCGCACCGATGCCGGTGGTCACGCCGCAACCGATGTAACAGACCTTGTCGAACGGTGCATCCTCACGGATTTTTGCCAGCGCGATTTCCGGGACCACGGTGTGATTGGCGAAGGTCGATGTGCCCATGTAATGAAACACCTTGTTGCCGCCCACCGAAAAACGGCTGCTGCCGTCGGGCATCACACCCTGGCCCTGCGTCGTGCGGATCGCCTGGCACAGATTGGTCTTGCCGCTGAGGCAGTACTCGCACTGCCGGCATTCCGGGGTATAGAGCGGAATGACATGATCGCCTTTTTTCAAGCTGGTCACGCCCGGCCCGATATCGACCACCACACCGGCGCCTTCATGGCCGAGGATCGCCGGGAACAGGCCTTCAGGATCAGCGCCGGAGCGCGTGAATTCATCGGTATGGCAGATGCCGGTGGCCTTGATTTCGACCAGCACTTCACCGGTCTTCGGGCCGTCGAGGTCGACGGTTTCGATAGTCAGCGGCGCTCCGGCCTTGTGTGCGACGGCGGCTCTGGTTTTCATTTGCAATTCCTTTTCATGACTGGATATTCTTGATAGCAAAAATGATTGTAGCTTTCATTACGTTTTAAGCAGGGCGCGCGTGGCGTCAGCGCCCTCGCGCGACACGTCCAGCGCAGGCCGGGCCCACAACGCGGGATTCGGCGCTTCGTAACTCAGATATCCCTGATAACTTTTTTCAGCGAGCAGTGCAAATACTTCCGGCCAGCGCACGCAGCCCCCGCCCGGTGCCAGACGGTCGGTCGGGCGCAACATGCCCGGCGGCGGCGTGGCCGGCACGTCGCTGTACTGAAACGCGAATATATGCTCCGCCGGCACCTCGGCAAAACCGCGACCGCCGCTGCCGCTGCGTTCGAGGTGGTAGGCATCGAGCAACAGGCCGAACGCCGGATGCGCCACCCGCGCATGCAGTTCGCGCGCAGTCTCCAGCCGGTTCATGGTCAGGTGCGCAGAACTGTACTCATAAGCGATGCGCAGACCGTAGACGGCGACGATATCCGCCGCAGCGCGCATGTTGGCGACGGCGGTGTCCATGCTGCCCGTGGCCTGCCCGGTGGCGGTCATGATCATGTCGCAACCGACCGCTTTGGCGGTTTTGCAGGTTTCCTCCAGCACGTCCAGCAGGCGTCCGCATTCATCGCCTTTGGCAAACAGCAGTCCGTATTCGGTGCCCGTGACAGCGACTTTTATGCCGGATTCATCTATCAGCCGGATAACGTCATCACGTGACATCCCCGCCTGATAACACTGTTTGACGTCGCTGCGGCGGATTTCGACGCCGTTCCAGCCGGTATTACGTGCGATGCGCAGAACATCGGCGAACGTTGTGGTCTCCAGCGTCCAGGCATGCAGCGCGAGGCGCTGTGCAAAACGCTGAAAATGGAGCTGCAGCGACAGGTCAGGCATGGAATCGGTCAATGGGAGTAGACTGGCATTCTAGTATGGCATCTTCATCAACAACCGCCGCACGCCGTGGTCGTTTCGCCCCATCGCCCACCGGCCCGCTGCATTTCGGCTCGCTGATCGCCGCTGTCGGCAGTTATCTCGACGCACGTGCAAACCGCGGCGAGTGGCTGGTACGCATCGACGACCTCGACCGCACTCGCATCGTGCCCGGCGCCGCCGCCGGCATTCTGGGCACACTGGAAACATTGGGCATGGCCTGGGATGGGGCTGTGCTGTACCAAAGCAAACGCGACGAGGCCTATCGGGCAGCCCTGGAAAAACTGAAAAAACGCGACCTGATTTATCCCTGTTCATGCAGCCGTCGCGAGATCGCCGATTCTGCGGTCGCCGGCATTGACGGCCCGGTCTACCCCGGCACCTGCCGCAAGGGATTACTCTCGGGCCGCGCCGCGCAGGCGGAACGCATACTGACACTGGGCGCGAAGATTGAATTCAAGGATGCGGTGCAGGGCAAAATTACCCACAATATCGAACGCCAGATCGGTGATTACGTGCTGAAACGTGCCGACGGTTTATACGCCTATCAACTGGCGGTGGTGGTAGACGACGAAGCGCATGACATCACCGACATCGTGCGCGGCGCCGACCTGCTGGATTCAACGCCGAGACAGATTTACCTGCAGCAATTGCTAGGTTATACGATGCCGCGTTATGCCCATCTGCCGGTGGCCGTCAACGTTGTCGGCGAAAAACTGTCCAAGCAGACGATGGCGGCGCCTGTCGATGCGACAACTCCGGTGCCGATCCTCAACGCTGCGCTGACGTTTCTCGGTCAGGACCATGTGGACTGCGCACCACAGGACACCCAATCATTCTGGAAACAGGCCGTCGCCGGCTGGCGCATGGATCGCGTGCCGCGCACCCGCACCAGTCCCGCGCCGGCGCTGCCCTGATCAGATCACTTTTTTGTCGCGCAGCGCGGCAATGGTTTTTGCGTCGTAACCGAGTTCACCGAGTATGGTTTCACTGTCGGCCCCCACCGGGCGCGGCGGCGTATCGGCGCGCGGGCCATCATGCGCAAAGGTGAACGGTGACAGCGGCACCTTCAGGTCTTTCCTGAACCCGGTCTCTGCCGGCGGGAAAGTGTGAAACAGCCCGCGTGATGCCGTTTGCGCTTCGGCCATGCATTCCGGAATCGTGCGCACGCGTCCGGCCGGAGCACCCGCTTCGTTGAACAGCGGCTCCCATTCGTCGGCACTGCGCGTCATCAGCTTTTCCTGCATCAGCGCGCGCAACGCCGGAATGTTGTCGCGGCGCGCAGCAGCATTGGCAAAACGCAAGTCGTCATTGAGCGCGTTCAGCCCCAGCACTTTGAGCAAACCCTGATGCTGGTGCTCCTCGTTG
This sequence comes from Betaproteobacteria bacterium, assembly GCA_021732805.1. Lineage (GTDB taxonomy): Bacteria > Pseudomonadota > Gammaproteobacteria > Burkholderiales > SG8-41. The sequence continues at coordinate 9,356 of JAKFUJ010000429.1, forward strand.
ATGGCAAACGCAATCAAACCGTCGGCGGTATTGAACGTGGTCGATGCCGGTGAACGACTCGCCGCATCGTTGCCGCCTGGCTTCGGCGCAGCGCCGGTGTTCATGTAGGCCGTCACTACCGACGCCATCAGCACGATGTTGGTGTCGAGCATCGACAGGTCGATGTACTGACCTTTGCCGGTGCATTGTTTCTGGTACAGGGCAGCCGACACCGCATAAGCCGCGGCCAACCCGGTTGAATAATCGATGATCGGCGGCCCTGCTTTCAGCGGACCGCTTTCCCTGGTGCCGGTGACGCTCATGAAACCCGACCACGCCTGGATCACGCTGTCATAGGCCGGGTGTTTCTGCTTCGGTCCCGTATTGCCGTAAGCGGTCACCGACATGAAGATCACCTCGGGATTGACCTTTTTCACCGCCTCGTAATCGATGCCGCGCTTGGCTGCCGATCCGCTGCGCAGGTTCTGCACGACGACATCGCATTCCGCAGCAAGCTTCAGGAAAATATCGCGGCCTTCGGGTTTGTTCAGATCCAGCGACAGGAAGCGCTTGTTCGACGACTGGGTCATGAAGCCCAGCGACATGCCCTGCTGGCCAAACGAGGGATCGGCTTCGGTGCGCCAGCGCACGGTCTCGCCCCTGCCCGGCGGTTCGATCTTGATCACTTCGGCGCCGAGCAGCGCCAGTTGGTAGGCGCAGAACGGCCCGGCCAGCACACGCGTCAGGTCCAGCACCCTGATGCCGGCAAACGCTCTTTGGTCAGCGGTTTCTTTTTTTGCTGCCTGAGTTGCTGCCTGAGTTGCTGCCTGAGTTGTTGCCATGATGCTCTCCTTCAAAAACTCCGGGCATCATATCAAGCCGTCCACCGCTGACGGCGCGGCAGTTCACATTGCGCCGCATTCCATTGAGCGTCTATCGAGTGACCGGCACCGCACCGAAGCGCAGCGGCAACGATTTTTCTGCAGCAACGCGCGCAATCAGCTCACGCACGCGCGGCACCACTTCGCGCGCGGCTTCTTCGCCGGCGGCGAGATTGGCAATCTTGTGTGAAAAATCGGTGATGCGCGAGCGGATGGTCTGCGGCCGGATCACCACATCAGCTTTCTGTGCATCGGCAGAACCGCGCCATGACACATCAACCGCGATGACGATGTCGGCGCCCATGTCGCGCGCCACCGACGCCGGCACCCGACTTGCCAGACCGCCATCGACGTATTCAATGCCGCGGATCGTCACCGGCCAGAACAGTTGCGGCACGCTGGCCGAAGCGCGCACCGCAAGGCCGGTATTGCCACGGTTGAACACCGCCATGCGATTGGTGGCGCGCTCGGCGACGACGGCGGCAAACGGTTTCTGCAGCGCCTCGATCGGACGATTGCCCACGGCGTTATTGATGTAATACTGAAGACGTCCGCCTTGGATAATACCGGGGCCAAACGCAGTGAAGTCGAGCAAGTCACTGTCCTGGATGGACAGCGTCAGGGTTTCAAGCGCTGATGCGCTCATGCCGCCCGCATGGAGAGCGGCGGCTATCGCGCCTGAGCTGACGCCGACGATGACATCGGCTTCGATGCCGGCTTCCTCTAAAGCCTTGAGTACGCCGACATGGGCAAAGCCGCGCGAGCCCCCGGCGCCAAGCACCAGACCGATCACCGGACGTGGCGAGGTCACCCTTACCAGCGGCGCGGCATAGGGAGCATCGGCGTCAGTGTGATTAAACGGCGCAGTGGCACATCCCGCCAATAAACCGGCGGTCAGAGATACCAGGAATTTTCTGCCGAGGCTACGCATAATGCTTCGAGTGTGTGATGACCGCTCATTCGAGTCAAGGTTCATTGTCGGGTTATTGGGGGCCAGTTTACTCTCATCGACCAATTTGGTCTGCAATGGTTGCCATGCTGCGGCAAACCCGACAGAATCTCCTCAGCGCGGTAATCGAAAATCGAAAATCCAAACCGCACAATCCGGAGGAGCATGATGAAACTCACACGTGTTTTTGCAGCACTGCTTGCGGCATCCCCTTTCTGCACCGGCTTCAGCGCGTCTGCCGCTGACACCCCCTATCCCAACCGTTCGATCCGCGTGCTGGTACCCAATGGCGCGGGCAGTTCGGTCGACACCCTGACACGGATCGTCACCAACAAGCTGGGTGACGTCATCGGCCAGCAACTGGTGATCGACAACCGCGCCGGCGCAGGCGGCATCATCGGCATGGAAATCGCGAAGGCCGCCAATCCGGACGGCTACACGCTGGTCGCCGCCACCACCGCCGCATCCACCATCGCCCGGCTGCTGGTCAAAAATCCGACCTATCATCCGGTGAACGATTACGAATCGGTGGTGCAGTTCGCTGAAACGCTGAACGTGCTGGTTGTGGCAAATGCGCTGCCGGTGAAAACCGTGCCGGAATTCATTGCTTATGCCAAAACCGGCAAAAAACCCTTCAACATGGCCTCCGCCGGCGTGGGCTCGCAAAGCCACCTGTCAGGCGCCTATTTCCTG
>JAKFUJ010000438.1 GCA_021732805.1 Betaproteobacteria bacterium
GACCGGTGCTTGAAACACCTGCAACCAGTCCGCCGCCGGCTGCACAGCACGCATAAAATCTGTGCAGCATAATTTTTAAGTAATTGTTTTAATTAACTGTTTTATCTGACCACAATGACCGGACGCGTGCAGCGGGTCAGCACTTCCATGGTCTCGCTGCCGAGCAGCACCGCCGTCAGCCCCTTGCGACCGCGTGACGGCATGACAATGCCGTCGCAATTGCGCGCGCGCGCCGTGGCGATGATTTCCTTGTACGGCCGGTCGGCGCTGGCCATGCGCGTGACGCAGTTGACGCCGGACTTCGCGGCCAGCACCTCGGCCCGCGCCAGATAGGCTTTGGCATTGTCGCGCGAAGTGCTCTCATAGTTGTCTATCCAGTCGGGTTCGGGCACATACCCTTCTGCGAAAATCATCGGATCCAGTCGCGGCAGCACATAAAGAAAAGTGACTTTGCCGCCGGACATTTTCGCGAGCTTGATACCCGTCACCAGTGCCTTGCGCGACAGCTTGGAACCGTCGGTGTAAATCAGGATGTGCTTGAACATGTGACGACCTCCTGCCTATCGGTTGCATTCGACCACTTGACCGTTTCAGCGCCTTACAGTTCAGATTAACACGCCGGACTGCGTCCTGCACCGCGGCGCATATAATGACGTTTCGCTGAAAATCCACAACATCATGGCCAATCGCCTTTCAAAAATCGTAACGCGCACCGGTGATGACGGCACCACCGGGCTTGCCTCCGGCACCCGCATCGCCAAAAACAGTCTGCGGGTTGCAGCACTCGGTGATGTTGATGAACTGAACAGTGCGATCGGCGTGCTGCTGGCCGAGACCCTGCCGAAAGAGACGCGAGATGCGTTGGCGGGCGTGCAACATGACCTGTTTGACCTGGGCGGCGAACTGAGCCTGCCGGGACATGCGCTGATCAGCGCCGCGCAGCTTGCGCGCATTGAAGAACTGGTCACGCATTTTAATGCCGGGCTGCCGCCGCTGAAGGAATTCGTGCTGCCCGGTGGCACCCGTGCCGCGTCGCTGGCGCATGTGGCGCGCACCGTCTGCCGCCGCGCCGAACGTACCGTGGTCGCTTTGATGAACGAAACGACCACCGCAGACGGGCGTGACGGCCATTCATCGCCGTTGCCGGCGCAATACCTGAACCGCCTGTCTGATTTTCTGTTTGTGCTGGCCCGGTTTCTCAATAAAACCGGCGGCAGCGGCGACGTGTTGTGGCAGCAGGGCCGCAACCGCGGCTGACTATGCGTTGAAATTCAGCGCTGTTTTTCGCGCTCGGCATCGAGATGCCGGCACACCAATCGTGCGCCCTCCAGCAATCGTGGCGTGGCGCGCTGAATGAGATCCGCGGGTATGTAATGGGCCGGCACGGCGTTGAGCGGCGACGGGAGTCCTGCCCAGCGTTCAGAAAAACCTGCAGCAGTTTCCGCCGAACTGCCGCCCAGGGCGAGTTCGGGGCGAGCGGCGATCAGGGCTTCCCGCGAGATCTCGGGCGTCAGCGTCCGCAATCCACCGAACACATTCACGCCGCCGCACAAGGCAATCACTTCGCTGATGACATGAGCGTTGCTGACGGTCATCAGCGGGCGCGGCCAGATTTCATAGAACACGCGTAACGGAACACCGGGGTTGCGACGCGCGCGCAACGCCAGCAATCCGGCGTTGTAGTCATCGCGGGCGCGCAGTCCCGCAGTCTGTGTGCCGGCCAGCGTCGCAATGGCTTCGATGCCGCGGGCAACATCCTCCAGCCGGGAAGCCTCCGCCACAAACACCGCAAGCCCGACACTTTCCAGTCGCGCCACGACCGCATCCGGCGTGCCGTTTTTCCAGGCCAGCACCAGATCGGGCTTCAATGCCAGCAGCGACTCGACATTGAACTGCGCTGCATCGCTGACCACCGGCAACTGCCGCGCCGCCAACGGATAATTACTGAAACGCGCAACACCGGCGAGGTGTGCGCCGGCACCTGCCGCAAATGCCAGCTCGGTAAGATGTGGGGTCAGCGTAATGATGCGTTGCGCCGGCTGAGCCAGACTGACGGTGACGCCGCGACCGTCAACGGCCTGCACCGCCCACGCGGCGGCAGGCAAAAAGCCGGCAAACAGCAATGTGGCCAGGACAAGGATACGGTTGATAAAACAAAAACCGCAGGATCGCTTGAACATGTGGAGGTGCGCTTGTGGCGCCGCGCAGGATGGGCGCGGACGGGGAAAACTACCGGCGTTCTTCCATCACCCGCAGCAGGCGCGCGCTGGTCTGGCGCAGGCGCAATGACAGCATGGTGACCATTTTCACCAGGAGCTTCGAGCCGAGGCCCGGATAATCAAGAATGATTTTTGCCATGTTGTCGCGGGTCAGCACCGCAAAAGTCGTCGGCTGCGACGCCATGCAAGTCGCGAAACGCGGCTCGCCGTCGATCATCGACATTTCACCGAGTGTCATGCCCGGAGCGGCACTGGTCATGTGCTGCTGCTGGTTGCGCTGGTCTTTTTTCAGGATGTCGATTTCGCCATCAATGATCAGCAGCATGAAATCGCCCACATCCCCTTCACGAATCAGGATGTCGCCGGTCTGCGCACGGTAAACCGTCATGTACCCGGCGAGTATCGAGATGTCTTCCTGCAAAAACTCGGCGAAGAACTGTGATTTGCTGACCAGGGCGAAAATTTCCGCAATCATGGCCGAGCCGGTCCCCACGCTCTCGAGCCGGTCGAGATTGCCTTGATCAGTCAGGGTGGTGGGATCGATTTGGGCCATGGGTTTAGTGGGGATGATGCTGACCGTGTAGTCGCACCCTCGCCCCCTCCGCTAATTGGCTGCGACAGCCTTGAGACGGCGTTTGCGCACGCCGTCCGCCAGCGTTTCAAGCAGCGTCCGGCTTTCTTCCCAGCCGATGCAGCCGTCGGTGATGCTGACGCCATAGGTCAGCGGCTTGCCCGGCAGCAGATCCTGGCGACCGGCCTTCAAGTGACTTTCGACCATGACGCCGAAAATGCGATCGTCGCCGCCCGCAACCTGACCAGCCACGTCCTGTCCGACATCAACCTGTTTTTCCGGTTTTTTGCTGCTGTTACTGTGGCTGAAGTCGATCATGATGCGTGCAGGTATGCCGGCTTCGGCCAGACCGCGACCGGTAGCATCGACACTGGCCGCGTCGTAGTTCGGCGCCTTGCCGCCGCGCAGGATCAGATGGCAATCCTCGTTGCCGGCGGTCGATACAATGGCCGAATGTCCGGCCTTGGTCACCGACAGGAAATGGTGGGGCGCCTGCGCCGCACGGATGGCGTCGATGGCGATCCTGATGTTGCCGTCGGTTCCGTTCTTGAAACCCACCGGGCAGGACAGGCCGGATGCGAGTTCGCGATGGATCTGCGATTCGGTGGTGCGCGCGCCGATGGCGCCCCACGACACCAGGTCGGCGATGTATTGCGGCGTGATCATGTCGAGGAACTCGCAACCCACCGGCATGCCGCTTTCGTTCAGTTCCAGCAGCAGTTCGCGGGCAATTTTCAGGCCTTCGTTGATACGGAAACTGCCGTCGAGATTGGGGTCGTTGATCAGACCTTTCCAGCCCACGGTAGTACGCGGCTTTTCAAAATAGACGCGCATCACCACCAGCAGATCGGCAGCCAGTTTTTTCTTCACCTCCAGCAGCTTGCCCGCATATTCCTTGGCCGCCTTGACGTCATGCACCGAACACGGCCCCATGATCACCAGCAGGCGGTCATCGGCGCCGTGCAGGATGCGATGAATGTCCTGACGCGCCCCGAAGGTCGTATTGGCCGCGTTCTCGCTGAGCGCGAGTTCGCGCAGCAGATGGGCGGGTGGCGCCAGCTCCTTGATTTCCTTGATCCGGAGGTCGTCAGTACGGTGCAGCATTTTGCCCAGTGCCTTCCTTAACTTTCCATATAATCAATGCATTATAAACGATTCGCAGGCCGCGATTCTCGTCCCGCCGAATCTCAAGCTGCTTACAGCGTGCCGCCGACCGTCAGACCGTCGATGCGCAGGGTCGGCTGACCAACCCCCACCGGCACACTCTGGCCTTCCTTGCCGCAAGTGCCGACGCCGGAATCGAGTGTCATGTCATTGCCGATCAATGCCACCCGCGTCAGCACATCCGGACCGTTGCCAATCAGCGTCGCGCCCTTTACCGGGTACGTCAGTTTGCCGTTTTCGATCATGTACGCTTCCGACGCCGAGAACACGAACTTGCCGCTGGTGATGTCGACCTGGCCACCGCCGAAATTCACCGCATAGAGCCCGCGCTCCACCGACGCCAGAATCTCCGCCGGATCCCTGTCGCCATTGAGCATGCAGGTGTTGGTCATCCGCGGCATCGGCACATGCGCGTACGATTCGCGACGCCCGTTGCCGGTGGGCGCGACACCCATCAGCCGCGCATTCAACGCATCCTGCAGATAACCGCGCAGCACGCCGTTTTCGATCAGCACATTGCGTTGCGTGGCATTGCCTTCATCATCCACGTTCAGCGAACCGCGCCGCTGCGCGATGGTGCCGTCATCCACCACGGTGACACCGGGCGCCGCGACGCGTTCGCCGATGCGGCCGCTGAACGCCGAGGTGCCCTTGCGGTTGAAATCGCCCTCGAGCCCGTGGCCTATGGCCTCATGCAGCAGAATGCCCGGCCAGCCCGGCCCCAGCACCACGGTCATGGTGCCCGCCGGCGCCGGACGCGCATCAAGATTGAGCAAGGCCTGCTGCACTGCCTTCTGCGCATATTCGTTAAGCACAGCATCGCTGAAATAACCGTAGTCAAAACGTCCGCCGCCGCCAGCACCGCCCTGTTCACGCCGGCCTTCGGATTCAACGATCACCTGTAATGACAAACGCACCAGCGGCCGCACATCGGCCGCCTGCACGCCGTCGCTGCGCGCGACCATCACCACTTCGTATTCTCCGGCCAGCGAGGCCATCACCTGCGTCACCCGCGGGTCAAGGCCGCGCGCGATACGCTCCAGTCGCTCGAGCAGCGCCACTTTTTCCGGCGCACCGAGGCTCGCCAGCGGATCCTGCGGCGCATACAGCGTGCGCAATGTGCCGCGCCGTGCAATCGCGGTGCTGCCGGCGCCGCCCTGACGACCGATGGCGCGCGTCGCCTGTGCCGCGGACTGCAACGCATTGAAAGTGATGTCGTCGGAATAGGCAAACGCGGTTTTTTCACCGCTGACCGCACGCACCCCCACGCCCTGGTCGATATTGAAGCTGCCCGATTTGACGATGCCTTCTTCCAGACTCCATGACTCGCTGCGCGAATACTGGAAATACAGATCCGCGTAATCGACATGATTGGCCATGATCTGGCCGAATACCGACTGCAGTCGCCCTTCGTCCAGCGCATGCGGCGCCAGCAGCGTGGCGCTGGCCGTTTCAAAAATATTCGCAGCTTGCATATCAATATCCAATAATTTAAATATTCAATAAAATCAATTACTTATGATAATTCCGGTGATGCGGCCCGGAACAGCAGGCAATCAACGTCCGAGGGTGCGATGCTGCAATGCCGGCAAACTCCGGCGCAGACGTTGTATATGGGTACGGTTGATGCCGGCTACAACCACGCCGGAACCGCGCGGCAGACGATCCAGAATCACGCCCCACGGATCGACGATCATCGAGTCACCGTGGGTTTCGCGGCCATTGACATGATACCCGCCCTGCGCCGGCGCCAGCACATAGGCCAGGTTCTCGATGGCGCGCGCGCGGATCAGCGTTTCCCAGTGCGCCTTGCCCGTGGTTTCGGTGAACGCCGACGGCACCAGGATCAGGTCGACTTCACCCATCGCGCGATAGAGTTCGGGAAAGCGCAGGTCGTAACAGATCGACAGCCCGATGCGCGCGAACGGTGTGTCGAGCGTCACCACCTGCTTGCCGTGTTCGATGGTGCGCTCTTCCGAATAACGCTCCTTGCCCATTTCAAAACCGAACAGGTGGATCTTGTCGTAACGCGCGACACATTTGCCCTTGTCGTCATAGACCATGCTGGTGTTGAGCACCTTGTCCTTCACCGAAGCGGCCAGCGGCACCGAACCGCCGACGATCCAGATGCCGTGTTTGCGCGCCGTTGCCGCCAGAAATTCCTGGATCGGACCCTTGCCGTATTCCTCGCGCACCGCCACCTTGTCGGTGTCCTTCAGACCCATGATGCCGAAGTATTCCGGCAGCGCCACCAGCCGCGCGCCCTGCTCCACGGCCATCGCGATCAGCCGCGCCGCCTCCTTCAGATTGGCCTCGACGCGCGGCCCCGACGCCATTTGCACCGCGGCAATGCGCGTGACGCCGGCATCGGCCGCAGCCGCGGCATGGACGCCGATTTTTTTCTGGGTCCGGGTTGATCTCAGTCGGGTGCTCATGTCATCACATCCATTGATTTGATTTCATTGGTACGCCTGTTGTCATCAGTACCCAATAACACCAGTAACAAGCGTCATTCCGTGACTTCCAGCCGCAAGGTTGTTACCGCCGGATCTGCGCGCAACTGCAATCGTGCACTGTCCACCGCCAGCGCCACCAGCCATGCCCGCAGTTCCTCGGCCTGCAACTGCGCGTCCTGACGCGCGCTGTGTACTATCACGATGCGTACGACTGAATTCGCCTGATACGCCGCCACCGCCTGTTTCACCACCGGCTGCGCCATCACCGCCTGCGCCGAGCGCGGACGATCCCACAACTCGGGACCGAGATCGGCTGCTGATGCCGAAAAAATCGGCAACAGCAGCAGCGTAACCAACGAATACGCGACCAGTCTCATGGCGTGGTTTCCTTGGCCGGCTGAAACCGGTCGACTCTGCTCACCTGCGGTTCGCTCCAGGTACCCGCCACATCGTACTCGTAGGCGGTGATTTCACCGAGAGGGTCCTTCAACAGTTTCTGCGCGACAAACGCCGCGATCCCCGCGACGGGACCGCCGATCAGTGCGCCGGCAATCGAAACAGAATCGGAAAACTGCGGATTGATCCTGACCCGCAATTTCTGTGTTTCCCGGGCGAGATCAACCTCTCCGCGCATGTTGATCACCGCCGCCGGCCCGACGATGCGCAGGTTGTCGGTGCTGGCCACACCTTTTGCCACCTTGATCGCACCGACGATTTCATCAAACGCCAGACCATCGGAAAAAATATCCCGAAAATCGAGGGAAATGCGCCGCGGCAGTGACTGCAGACTGAGTATGCCCAGCAGCTTGCCGATCCCCGGCTCCAGTTTGACGAACTGCCCCTTCGCCGCATCCAGCACGAAGTGGCCGCTCAACGTCGGGTAATCGAGCCGTTGCGGGCCGCCCGACCAGGACAAGGTACCCTCAAGTTTGGCGGTGCCGCGGCGGACACCCTCGGCATAACCAAAGCGCGTCAAAAATTTTCCGATGTCACTGACATCCAGCCGCACATTGGCCTGGGTGCGCGGCTGAGTCAGCCACGACTGCCAAAGCCCGTCGACGTTGAGCACGCCTTCAGCCGTGGTCAGCCGCAGGCGATCGATGCGCCAGTCGCGCCGGTCCGGTGTTGCCTGCAGCTCCAGCTTGCCGAGCATCCTGGCCGCAACACCAAATTCGTCAACCACCACATCCAGCGCCGGCAGTTCATGACTGCCGGCATCCGCAGGCTGTGCCGTTGCCACCGGCGCCTGCACATCTTTTTCCGGCAATATCAATCTGCGCAGCCGTGCCGTCAGTCGCCCCTTGCCCTGCCCCCGCCAGTTCACCGAGCCGTCAATGTCGCGACTCTGCAGATTGACCTGCATCGCTTCACCCTGCATGGCCCCCTTTACCGCCACCGACTCAAAGCGGCGATCAAACACTTCGAGTTCACCGATGCGCAAATCCAGCGCCGACAGCCCGGCTCCCGCCATACCGCTGCCACCGCCCATCAATGCCAGCCATTCATCCAGATCGAGACGACGCATCGAACCGCTCGCAACAATGCCCGGGCGTTCGGGCTCGGCGGCGCTGCCTTCGCCAAAACGCACCGTGACGCGCTCGATTTTCGACTGTTCCTGGTCACTGCGACGCAATAACACCGCACTGATCACTCCCGCGGCCGAAACGGATATCCGTTCCTGCTGCGGACCGGTGTAACGTCGTTCCAGTCGAAACGGCACGGCCTCGCTCGCAGACTTGGTCAGCGGCGCCGGCAGGTTAACTGCCAGTCCTTCCAGCGACGAATCGATGACCACATCGACACGCTTGTTGCGCAGGGCCAGGGAGCCTCGCCAATCGGTGGATCCGCGCATGTAACGCAGCCATTCAATGCCGCCTGCGCGCCGCGCGGCATCGGCATTGATGCGACCCTGGAACTGGATGTTCACCGCGGCATCGCGCTGGGTTCCGGCAGTGACACTCAGCGGACCCCCAAGAAATGTTGCCGTGGCAGTGGGCACCCGTACAACGGATTCCGTGAATTCGAGCCTGCCGTTGACCTGCTCAAGGGGCGGAAACTCCGGGGCCGGCACCAGCTGGTTGTTGATGAACTGATAGTTGCCGCTGACCTTGCTTTTGTTGATGTTTTGCAGCGGCAGCGTCAGCCTCAATCCCAGTTTGCCCTGACCCTGCGCACGCATGCCGTCAGTAAAGTTGTTGATCATTGCATCCACCGGGCTGCGCGCAATGAACTCCAGAAAATCCGCTGTCGCACCCTCGGCCTCGCCGGTAATCTGTAACACCTCATCGCTGAAAACCAGGTCCGGTATCAGCGCTTTGACCCGGAGCAATTGAACATTATTGATCATCGCCTCGCGCACATTCATTTCCAGGCGTTTGCCGCGGAACGTGAAGTCACCCTCGATACCGGTAATCCGCGGCCAGTCATCGCCATAATGCAAGGTTGCGCCGGCAACCTTTGATGTGACCTCAAAAATGCCGTTACGCTCGTCGGCAAACGGAAAATGCTGCAGGTCACCCTTGACCCGGAATTTGACGTCATTGGAACTGCCGGCAACAAACGCACGGTCCAGCCACCCCCGCGAATTCCTGGCCACCGTCAGCGGCAGATAGGCGGTGACCCGCTGGGCCAATGCCCGCGTCAGATGCCCGGTAAAGTCGGCGGTGCCAGGACCCGTATCGCCCCGGCGATAACTGCCGGACAACGTACCGGCAAGATCGGCATTGGCGTAAGAAAAATTGCCGAGCCGGATTTCGATGCCGACGCCGGCCCGCGACCACGCCAGTTGACCGGTCAACGTATCAAACAGCAGGCGCTCACGAAACAATCCCGGAAGATCAAGCGTTGCCTTTTGCGTGACAACATGCAGGGCGCCGCCCTTTTCGGTGCCGTCAATATTTCCGCTAAAGCCGGAGAACCCCGGCATCGCCTGATGCGTTTTCAGCGACAGATCATGGAACCGCCCGCGCACCGCATAAGTTTTCAGCTTCGGCCATGCCCCATCCCAGTTCAGCGACAAATCATAAACGCCGCCCGTCGGCCCGTACTCATGCAGCGATTTTCGCAATTCGTCATTGAGCGGCAAACGATCGGCCAGCTGCACCAGGGGTGCGAGCTCCAACGCATTCGCCTGCAACTGACCGCGCGCATAACCGTCTGCGCCGGCACCGCTCATCCGCAGCGTCAGGTCTACCGGCGGCAACGCCAGCCGGTCGCCGGTGGTAAACGCCAGCTTGCGGGTGCTGACTGCAAAGCCGTTGATCAGCCTCTGCCACGAAAACCGGCCGCCGAGTTGCGACAGTTCCAGCTCGGGCAGGTTTTCACCCAGCCGCGTCCTGACGTTGTGAAGTTGGGTATCGGCAATGATGCCGGTCAGTTCACTGCGCTCGAATTTAAGCCACGCCCGCAACGCACCGCTACCCTGCGGAAAATGCACCGGAAAATCGAACCACTGTCGCCATGCCGCTATATCGACATGATCAAGCTGCACAAACAATTGTCCGGTCAACGCTTCGGTCAGCGACTGGAAATTTTCACCGGTCACATCGCCGCGCACATCAAGCGGAGAGGCCAGAGCGACGGGCGGCACTGCGCGCAATCCCACCCGATGACGATCGCCGCTGTTGAGTATGCGCAATTGCAGATGGTCGAGCTCAAGCGCAGGCGCCGACCGCTTCTCGTCATTCCAGATCAGCCGCGCATCATGGATTTCAATGTCGCGCTGGCCCAGCAACCAGCGCGAAAACCCGCCTGCTCCCTGCGCATCCATCTTGAGATCGATACCGGCAACGGCGATACCACCCATGGCATCACGACGCACAGTCAACACCGGACGATAGATGTCAAGCGCGTGAAAATAGATCTGCAGCAGTGCGGCGGAGCGCCAGGACAGTGTGGCATCGACGCGCGGCAGCTCGAGGGCCGGACGTCCTGCATCATCGTGCACCACAACCTGCGTCAGCTCGAGCTGCGGGCGCAGTCCATCCCAATTTGCGCTGATGCCGCCTATGCTGACCGGCTGCTGCAGTGACCGGCTCAGCCTTTGCGCAATATCGTCGCGATAGTCAGCAATATCCGGCAGTATCCAGTACCGCAGTACCAGTATCGTGCCCGCGAACAGCAGCCCGGCCGCCAGAACCATCCAGGTCAGCAGGCGATAGGCCCATAGTGAACAATTCTGGATCCAGACCCGCGGTGCAGCTAAGGGCATGTTTTGCCTGAGAAAATATGATTAAAACTGTAAAATGCAGAAATGAAACAAGGGCTTAGCCATTCTAACGCGAACCGGTCATGGAATCGAATAACGCACATCGACCTATGACCGTTGATCGGGCGATGAATTTCGCCGTGCGCCACAGTCAATACCTGCAACGACTGCTGACGGCACGACCGGATGTGCTGAAGCCTGCGGATATCGAGCAAGCCCTCACCGCCACGGATATGCAGACGGAGCTGGCTGCTGCAGGCATTACTGATGACGAAAGTCTGGCGCATGCGCTACGTCGCCTGCGACAACGGGTCATGGCGCGGCTGATCGCGCGCGACCTTGGTGGCCACGCCGATTTCAGCGAAGTGGTGACCACCGTGACACAACTCGCCGAAATCACCATCCGCACGGCTGTTTCGCAACTGCACGGGGATCTTGCCGCCGTGCACGGCGAACCGCGCGGCGCGACCGACGGCGCGTTGCAGCAATTGCTCGTGGTGGGCATGGGCAAGCTCGGTGGCGCCGAACTCAACGCCTCATCCGATATCGATCTGGTGCTGGTCTACCCGGAAGACGGCGACACCGACGGCGCACGACCGCTCAGCAATCACGAATTCTTCACCCGTCTGACGCGACGTCTGATCGGCGCGCTCAATGAATGGACCGAAGACGGCTTCGTATTTCGTGTTGACACGCGTCTGCGGCCGTACGGCGACAGCGGGCCGCTGGTCGTCAGTTTCGACATGCTCGAAAATTACCTGATTACCCAGGGTCGCGCGTGGGAGCGCTACGCCTGGATCAAGGGCCGTCCGCTGACCGGCGACCAGACTGACGCACTATTGGCGCTGGTGCGCCCATTTGTCTACCGCCGCCATCTCGATTACGGCGCTTTCGCGTCGATGCGCAGCCTGCACAGCCAGGTGCGGCACGAAGTCAACCGGCGCGACCGGCTCGACGACATCAAACTCGGGCCGGGCGGCATCCGCGAAATTGAATTCATCGCCCAGGTATTCCAGCTGATCCGCGGCGGACATGAACACGCTTTGCAGCAGCAATCAACGCTGCCGGTGCTGCAGGCGCTGGGCGAACGCCAGTGCATTACCACAGCGGCGGCAACTGAATTGCGGGCCGCTTATCTGTTCCTGCGCAAGCTGGAGCATAGACTGCAATACCGAGACGACCAGCAGACCCAGACACTGCC
>JAKFUJ010000324.1 GCA_021732805.1 Betaproteobacteria bacterium
GCAACTGCCGGAATTTGCGCGGTCAGGCTTGTTTGGGAATGAACTTCAGCGCCACACCGTTGCTGCACCAGCGCTGCCGTGTCGGCGCCGGGCCGTAATCAAACACATGGCCGTGATGGCCGCCGCAGCGCACGCAGTGATATTCGACGCGCGGCAGCACCAGCAGAAAATCTTTTTTGTTGGCGAAAGTGCCGGGGATGGAGGTGAAGAAACTCGGCCAGCCGGTGCCGGATTCATACTTCATTTCGGAGGTGAACAACGGCAAATCGCATCCGGCGCAGGCAAAAACGCCCGGACGTTTTTCTGCATTCAACGGACTGGTGCCCGGACGTTCGGTGCCTTCTTCGCGCAGTATTTTGAATTGCGCGGGATTGAGGCGTTTGCGCCATTCGTCATTCGACAGTTTCAGCGGCTCGGTCGGCGCCGGCGCCTTGAAATTGGCCGCAAGCAGTGCGCGCCAGTTTTTCTGCAGCGCTTCGATTTCCTTCGTGGTTGCCGCCTGCGCCGCCTGTGCCGTCCGCAATAACGATGAAGCGAAGACCGCCAGCGTCAATCCCTGCAAAAATCCGCGTCGTTGCATTTGAGTTCTCCTTGTTCCCCGTCTGACCGCTTGTTCAGCGAAAAATTCCCGTGCGCCGGCGCTCAGCCCCGATATTAAACCAGTCGCACTATTCTGGCAGTTCTTACGATTGCGCGAAAGACGGCAGCCTGAGAGACCGGCCGGATGCGCGATAATGCCGGCCTTGTCAAAAGCCGGAACATCAGCATGAAAAGCATACAGATTCACCAATACGGCGGCCCCGAAGTGCTGCGGCGCGTTGATATGCCGGTGCCGGCGGCCGGCCCCGGCACATTGCTTGTTCGCGTTCATCATGTCGGCATTAATTTCATGGATATCCATACACGTCAGGGCAAATACGAAACATCGCAGACCTATCCGGTACGGCTGCCGTGTACGCTGGGCATGGAGGCGCGGGCGAGGTGGCGGCTGTCGGGGCAGAGGTGACCACGCATGCAGTCGGTGATCGCGTCGCCTGGTGCATCGTCTGGGGCAGCTATGCCGAATATGCCGTGGTGCCGGCATGGCAGGCGGTGAAGGTGCCGGATGCATTGCCGCTGGATCTGGCGGCGGTATCGGTATTTCAGGGTTATACCGCGCATTACCTCGTGCATGACGTCGGGCAACTTGGCCCCGGCAAGAGTTGCCTGGTGCATGCCGCGTCCGGCGGCATCGGCCAGATATTGATCCAGTTGGCGAAACGCAGCGGCGCCCGGGTGTTCGCCACCACCAGTTCCATGGACAAGGCGGCTGTTGCGCGTGAACGCGGCGCCGATCTGGTGGTGTTATATGAAGGCGGGCGTTTTGTGGAGGCGGTGCGCGAGGCCACCGGCGGGCCGGGTGTGGATGTGGTGTTCGATTCCATCGGCAAGAGTTCGCTGCGCGACAGTTTTCGGGTTGCGCGGACGCGCGGCCTGATCGTCAATTACGGCAATGTCTCGGGCTCGGTGCGCGATCTTGATCCGCTGGAACTGGGCGAATCCGGTTCGCTGTATCTGACGCGACCGCGTCTTGCCGATCATTTGCGCGATGCCGCGGAAATCCGGCGCCGTGCCGACGATATATTTGGCGCGTTGCTCGATGGTTCGTTGCAGATCGGCATTGCCGGACGCTACACGCTGGACAATGTAGAGGAGGCGCATGCCGCCTATGAAGAGCGGCGCATGATCGGCAAGCCGGTACTGGATATAATCAATAAGTAATTGTTTTTATTTGCTTATTTTATGCCCAGCGAGTGATCGGCCGTCCATGCGCCGCCGCCGCGACCGATCAGGTAGAGCATCGGCATCGCCCAGGTCAGATGCGTGGGCCAGGCATCGGGATAGACAAAAATCTGGATCACCGCGGTCATGCCCAGCAACGCGGCTGCTGACAGCCGTGTGCACAAGCCCAGCACCAGCAGGATCGGGAACAGATGTTCGGCATAAGTGGCCATGTGCGCTGCGAATTCCGGCGGCAACAGCGGGACTTTGTACTCTTCCTCGAACAGCAGGAATGTGGTGTCCTTGATCGTCAGCAGTCCATCCACCTTGGTGCGTGCCGAGTAAAAGAAAATGGCCGCGACGGCGATACGTGAAACCAGCGCAAGAAGATTGTGGCCAATCCAGTGACCGAGCTGATCGGCAATGCGGTTCCACAGGCCGATGATGCCGGTAGCGGGGGCGGTGGTCATGGTGTTTGTCGGGTTCATGGAGTTTTTTTATTCACGCATCAATATGCAGCCGGCTGAATGCGCCGGCTTCGAGCAACACGGAAATCAGGCGGCCGAGATCTGCATCGGATTGCACTTCGAGAGCCGCTTGCGCGGCATCGGCCACGCTGCCGCCGGAAGTACAGGTATCGAGGAATGCGCAGCCTGCTTCGTCTATTGCGCGCCACTGCACGGCATCCTGAGGCCGGGTCAGCAATGCACCTTCCGCATGCCAGTCGATGTCGCCATCAACCGTGTCGTCGCTGCGGTTGCGTGACCAGATGGTATAAATCGGTGCGTTGGCAAACCACGCCCAGCGAGTCGCTGCATGGGGTTGCAGCCTGACACGGAAAAAATTGCTCCGGGCCAGTTGTGCTGCAGCTGCCGGAACCAGTGTGTCTTCAGATGCGGCTGCATGCGCCTCGGTCCAGTAACGGTCCAGATGTGCTACGCCGGGAAGGTACGGTAATTCCGCGGCGGGTTCGAATTGCGTCAGGAAATCGCCAAAGTCTGCGCCGTATTGCAGCAGCATCGGCTGTCCGGGTAATGCATCACGCGCATAAACCGCAGCCGCAGCGCGCATCCATTCCTCCCCGACCAGTCGCGTGATTGCCGGGTAATTGGCCTGCAGCGCATCGATGCAGCCTTTGAGCACGGTATTGCGGTAAACCGCGAATGCCGGCTGTGCAGTCACAGCGGCCATCGCCGGCGGCGACAGGCCATCCGTCGCCAGCAGCGCCTGCGCGAAATCACCCTGGAATCGGGACAGTGCGCCGGCGCTGATCATCAGGCCGCCTCGGCCAGATTGCCGCGCAGCACGGTGGCGGCGTGTTCGCGTTCCGCCAGCAGTGCCGCGAATTCAGGCAGATTGTCATCGCGCTCGATCAGCGTCGGTCGCGTGCCGATGCGCTGGATCAGGCGTTCATAAAGCGCCCAAACTTCGGGAGAAACAGGCGCGTCGTGCGAATCGACCAGCAGCGCTTTGCCGAGATTGGGGTCGGGGGCGTGTCCGGCGAGATGGATTTCCATCACCGGTTCTGCGGGAAAGGCATCGATGTAGTCTTCCGCGGAATAACCCATGTTGCTGGCGCTGACATAAACATTATTCACGTCGAGCAGCAGCCCGCAGCCGGCGCGGCTTGCGAGCTCCTGCAGAAATTCGGTTTCGGCCCATTCGTGACCGTCGAGCTTCAGGTAATGCGAGGGGTTTTCAATGGCGATGCGTCGTTGCAGCGCATCCTGCGCCCTTGAAACATTGTCTGCGATGCGCGTCAGCGCCTGCGTAGTGCGTGGAAACGGCAGCAGGTCCGGATGATAGGCGCCGCGCCAGGTAGACCAGGCCAAGTGTTCGGATACCAGTGCCGGCTCGATGCGACGCACGAGTTCTGCAAGGCGCCGCAGATGAACTG
Source organism: Betaproteobacteria bacterium (assembly GCA_021732805.1). Lineage (GTDB taxonomy): Bacteria > Pseudomonadota > Gammaproteobacteria > Burkholderiales > SG8-41. Next base: position 3,659 of record JAKFUJ010000324.1, read on the forward strand.
CATCAGGCTCGGCATCGGCTGCAAGCGACAACGCCACACCGTGTAGCGATATCGGGTGTTTGCCGCGTATGGCCTCCAGCCATGATAGACGCGGACCACCGTCGACCATATAATTCTCGGGGTGCACCTCGAACCACAACCCCGCAGCACTGCAGTCTAGCGCCGCATCAAAATGCGGCGGTTTCAACCCCAGTCCGGCGTCGAGGAAGTGGGTCATGGTTTGAGGTGCGCTTTTGCGTAAAGCCCTTATTAAATGGGCTTCAGCGAGCCAGTACCTTTCGGCGTCTTGACGTCGGTGCAGGTGCCTTTGGCGACATATTTCCAGGCATTGCCCTGGTAATCGGCTTTGTTGCTGCCGGCGCAGGTGGTGCCCGGGCCGGCGGCGCAATCGTTCTTGCCGGCGAGCGAGATGCCGTAGCAGCGCTCTTTTTCACCCTTGATTGAGGCACCTTTGTCCTGGGCCAAAGCGGCGCCTGAAACGAGGGCGGCAAGGGTGACTGCAGTAATGGCGAGGGATTTCGAGTTCATGGCAAATTTCCTTGATGGCGATTGGGAAAGCGGCCGCCCGATACGGGCGGTCCGCTGGTTAGTTCGGCGGCGACCGGCCGCCGGTTACAGCCGGGTGAAAATAAATCCGGGTTATTCCACCGCAGCGCTGGGGAACGTGCCGGCAAAGCTGCGCTCCAGATTGCGCGGTTTGGTCGTTTGCTGGGTTGAAACTTCGCTGCCTTCAATGGCGGCGGAAGGTGTGCCAGCGACTGCACCACTCAGGCCGGCGGGGGTCACTGCCAGCGGCGCATTAACCGAGTACTCCGAACCTTCTTCTGCGGCGGACGGGAAGGTGGAATTCGCCTGGGCGAAACCAGAGGCAGCCAGCAGGCCGGTAACAACGATTGCTGCAAATTTGTGCTTGATCATTTTGAAATCTCCTGTGTCAGGGTTGGTTGACCAGATGACCGACTGTCGTCCGGTGTGCAGGTTAGTTCGTGGCGAACAAGCATGTGGTTACAGAATCGGGCAAAATGCGCCCGGTAAATATTTTTGCCGTGATGTAACCAACCCCGCCTGATCAACGAATAGAAAGACAAGGCAGCGTGAGCGAACGTGAAATACAGCTGAGGACACTGTTGGTCGATGGGCTGGGCGGTAATGACGCGGCTTATCATGCATTTCTGAAAAGCTTGAGCGTGCATCTGCGGGGCTTTTTGAGGGTGCGTCTGGCCCGGTTGCCGGACGATGTGGAAGATCTGGTACAGGAGACATTGCTGGCCGTGCACAATCAGCGCCATACTTATGATCCGGGTCAGCCGCTGACGGCATGGATACACGCAATTGCACGCTACAAGCTGGTTGATTTATTGCGCCGGCGCGCGGGGCGGGAAGTACTGAATGATCCGCTGGATGAAGAGCTGGATGTATTTGTGGCTTCGGAGAATGAGGCGTCGGATGCGCGGCGCGATCTGGCGAAGCTGTTGGAACAATTGCCCGACCGGCAACGGTTGCCGATTGTGCACATGAAACTGGAAGGATTGTCTGTAGCGGAAACGGCACGCGTCACCGGGATGTCGGAAGCGGCAGTCAAGGTGGGCGTGCACCGCGGATTGAAGGCGCTGGCTGAATTGATAAGGAGTACTGATGAAAACCGATGACCTGATTTCGATGCTGGCGAGCGATGCCGGCGCTGTTGCGCCCAGAGTCTGGCGAATGCGCTATGCGCTGGCGATAGGCGTCGGCCTGGTCAGTGCGGCCCTGCTCATGGTGCTGATGCTGGATGGTGTGCGTCCGGATATTGCCGATGCCGCAAGGTTGCCCATGTTCTGGGTAAAATTGGTGTTTCCGGCGACGCTGGCGGCGATTGCATTGTTGCTGGCGGTACGACTGTCGCGCCCCGGGATGGCGCTCAATCATCTGGGTATGGTATTGGCGGCGCCAGTGCTGGTGATCTGGTTGCTGGCGGGTGCGGCGCTGCTGGGCGCCCCGCCACAGGATCAGGCGATGATGATCTGGGGTGAAACCTGGTCAGCCTGCCTGCTCAATGTGCCGTTGCTGTCGGTGCCGGCGTTCATCGGTGTGTTCTGGGTCATGAAAACGCTGGCGCCGGTGCATCCGGCGCGGGCCGGCGCAGCGGCGGGTCTGCTGGCCGGCGCGCTTAGCGCGACGGTCTACGCCCTGCACTGTCCGGAACTGGCGGCGCCGTTCATCGGCATCTGGTATCTGCTCGCCATGCTGATTCCGGCGGCGGCGGGTGCACTGATCGGTTCGCGGCTGCTGCGCTGGTAAACCCGCTGCTCAGGCGGCGGGTTTTTTAGCCTGGCGCGACACGCTGCGCGAATCCGCAGTGTGTGAATCCGCAGTTTGCGCTCCCGCAGTTCGTGACTCCATCGCCTGTTCCAGAAATTTGATCGCTTCGTCGCGCGTTGCCTGCGACAGTGCGCCTGCGATTTTCTCCGCCTGTGCGCCGGCACCGGACTCTATGGCTAAAAGCAGATACTGCCATTGTTTCGCCGAAAACCGCTGGTGTGCGGGCGAGGCCAGAGCAAGACGCGTGTAACGGCTGGTCTGCAACATCAGCGAAGCCAGTGTCGATCGCAACCAGTGATTGGATACGCTTTCGGTCAGCGTGCGGTTGACCATCAGCGCGACGCGCGTGTATTCGGCGCGGTCCCTGCCGGCGAGTTGCTGCATGCGCGCAATCGGTTCCTTGACCTGTGCAACCAGTTCTTGCCGCTGCGGATCTTCGGCAATCCAGCGCGCACGCAGGCCAACCAGCGCCGCGCGCACCTGATACAGCTCCTTGATTTCGCGCACCGTGACATCAGTGACCACCGCGCCGCGGTAGGGCAGGATGGTGACCAGTCCCGCATGCTGCAGGGCGCGCAGTGCGTCGCGGATCGGGCCATGACTCAAGCCGAATTCCTGCGACAGTGTGGCTTCAATCAAGCGTGAACCCGGCGGATAGGTTCCGTCCACGATGCGCGTGGCCAGCCTCTCGGTGATTTTTTCGGGCAGGGTCTGGGTCAGGGTGCTCGCGGCTGAGACCATGTTTTTATCATGAATTCAATAAGATAGTGGCGGTCAGTATATCGGTGTAAGGGCGCAAAAGGAATAATTATTGATTATTAATAATCCTTGGATATAATGTGTGCACGTTCCTGACGCGACATTTTGGCGCGACCGGATTCCAAGAGGAGATCAGACCATGTCCGCAACCGCAGCCGCCGTTTCCGAAAAATCTGCCGCCCAATCCGGCGGCATCAGTGTGGTGCCGATCACCCAAACCATCGGCGCCGACATTATCGGCGTTGACCTGATGCAAACGCTGTCCGATGCGCAGTTCGCGCAAATCCATGACGCGTGGATGCAGCACCATGTATTGCGTTTCCGCGGCCAGAACATGACCAAGGAGCAGTTGCAGACGTTCAGCCGCCTGTTCGGCGAACTCGACAAGGCGCCGATCAACACCACCGGCAAACCCTGGGTCGAAGGTTTTCCCGATATGACCGTGATGTCCAACATCAAGGTTGACGGCAAAGTCATCGGCAGCCTCGGTTACGGCGAAGCGGTGTGGCATACCGACATGTCGTACAACGACATCACGCCGTCCGGCGCCTTGCTCTACGGCGTCGAAGTCACCAAAACCGGTGGTGAAACCGGCTTCCTCAACATGTATCACGCCTATGAAACCCTGCCGGCGGACCTCAAGGCTGCGATCGAAGGCAAAACCATCAAGCACGATGCCAGCCGCAACAGCGCCGGTGATCTGCGCGCGGGCTTCAAGCCTGTGACCGATCCGCGCGAAGCGCCGGGCGCCGTGCATCCCGTGGTCGTGCGTCATCCGGTGACCGGGCGCAAGGCGCTGTTTCTCGGCCGCCGGCCGTTCGGTTATGTGATGGGCCTGGGCCTGGCAGACAGCGAAGCGTTGCTCAACCGCCTGTGGGCGCATGCGTCGCAGGAGCAGTTTGCCTGGTTCCAGAAGTGGAGCGTCGGTGACCTGCTGATCTGGGACAACCGCTGCGTGATGCACAAGCGTACGGCGTTTGATGCGAATGAGCGCCGCTTGCTGTTTCGCACGCAGATCAAGGGTGTGCGGCCACAAGCTGCCTGAGTCGTTTGACCTGCCGAAGATCAAGGGCAACGCCGCGGCGTTGCCCTGTTTTTTTGAGAGGTGTTACGGCACTGCCGGCAATACACCGGCGGCGTTATCCTTGAAAAACTTTTCTTTCAGTTTTTTCATCGCTTCCAGATAATCTTCCATCGTCGACTGGTTGTTTTCGTACTTGCCGGCGATTTTCTGATAAGCGGTGATGTAGTCCTGATCGGTCATGGTTTTTGTCCTTTTGGCATCGGATCACTATACGCGCTTGGAGGAGTACCCAGCGGGTGATTTGCGAATTCTTCCGATGATTCCGGACCTGAGCGGCAGTGTAGGGTGGGCAAAGCGCAGCGTGCCCACGTGGATATCGCATCCGTGCTGCCGTTTCCGTATGCCCCGTTACCGACGCAGCCGCATGCCCGGCGGCACGTTAAGGATTGGCCACATTCGTGGCTTCACGCTTGGGTCAAGCGTGGTGATTTACCGGAGGGTTGGGCGGGCGAAGCCGGTGGTGGGAGTTCAGAGTTCGGGGAGCGTGGTTGATGGAGTATGTGTGGGAAGTGTGATTGCGCGGGCACGCTGCGCTTTGCCCACCCTGCGTTTTATTCTTCGTCTGCAGAGTTCTCGATTGCGTCCTTGTTCTTGCCAATGGCAGGCGGTCTGGCCGTTCGCGTCGCCGGCGTCTCCAGACTCATTTTTCCCAGCGCGCCGCTGCGATAATCATTGAGCAGCGCAATCGCCGCCTTGTCGAAATCGAAGTCCCCGCCCTTGAGTCTGAAACCGCGCTTCGCTGCTACAGCTTCGACCACGCCGACAGCATCCAGTGCCGGACCGTCGTCCGGCAAACCATAACGCTTTCTCAGTGCTTCGGGGTAACGCGCCAGCAGGATCTCCGCCAAAAACACCGCAACTTCGGATTCGATGTAGGCATTGATGCCGATGCTGTGGCTGGCAGCGAGCATCAGGCCGTCGTCGGGGTGGTCGATCTTCGGCCACATCAGACCCGGGGTGTCGGTGAGGCTCACCGTCGGCGACAGTTCGTAACGCGCGAGGGACTTGGTGATGGCAGGTTCATCGCCGACCTTGGCCTTGCGCTGTTTGATCAGGGCATTGATCAGCGTCGATTTGCCGACGTTGGGCACACCCATGACCAGCATGCGCAGCGGCTTGATGGTGTCATTGCGATGCGGTGCGATTTTTTTGGCGGCGGCAACGATTTTCATCGCGTCCCCCGGTTTCTTTGCCGAGAGCGTGATCGCATGCACGTTTTTCTGCGCATTGAAAAATGTCAGCCATGCCGGCGTGGCGACGGGATCGGCGAGATCCATTTTGTTCAGCACCTTGAGGCAGGGTCGCTGGCGATGTACGCGCAGCGATTCGACCATCGGGTTTGAACTCGCCATCGGGCAACGCGCGTCGAGGATCTCGATCACCACGTCGTGATCAGCCATTGCTTTTTTGATTTTTTCGACGGCAACGGCCATGTGGCCGGGGAACCAGTTGATGCTCATGTTGAATTTGCCGGGATGGGTTGAAGGTTTTTTGCGTGACCGGAAGTATTGAGACCTCGCCACCGTGGAAGTATATCATAACCTGTTGTTTTTATTGAATTAATTGTTGTCATATTGAATCGGTTATAGTCCCGGCCCATGTCCCGACCCGCAGCGCTGCGCATTGCACTGGCCGGCATGGCTGCGCTGGCCGTGGCCATGGGCATCGGCCGTTTCGCGTTCACGCCGATCCTGCCGATGATGCAGGACGACGCGGGACTCAGTGTCGCGGCCGGCGGTTATCTCGCTTCGGCCAATTACCTCGGTTATTTCGCGGGATCCCTGTTCGCGCCGCGGCTGCGTGTGCGAGACGAGACGGCGGTACTCGGCAGCATGCTGATCATCGGCATCGCCACCATCGCCATGGGTCATGTGGCGAGCTATCCGGCCTGGCTGGTGTTGCGGCTGATTGCCGGCATCGCCAATGCGTGGATCGCGATTTTTGCGTTTTCCTGGTGCCTGGACCGGCTGGCCGGTTTGCAGCAGCCGGTGCTGAACAGCCTGATTTTCGCCGGCGTCGGCGCGGGCACGCTGGTCGTCGGCGTGATTTGCGCGATGCTGATGCAATGGCCGGCGCCATCGGCGCAGGTGTGGATGGTACTGGGCACGCTGGCGCTGGTTGTTACCGCTGTCGTATGGCCGATCTACCGTGGCGGCGGCGATGTGCGCCGCGCCGTTGCACGCGCAACCGGCGGCGGTGTGCCGTGGAGCCGCGATGCCGTGTTGCTGGTGTTCTGCTTCGGCGTGTCCGGCTTCGGTTACATCATTCCGGCCACATTCCTGCCGGCGATGGCGCGCACCATCATTCCCGATCCGGCCGTTTTCGGCTGGGCATGGCCGGTGTTCGGCGCCGCAGCGATGATCTCGAATATTGTCGCGGCGGCATTGCTGCGCGGATACGCAACGCGCCGGATATGGATGGTGTGCCACCTGGTGATGGCCTGCGGCGTGATGATTCCGGTGTTCTGGGGCGGCATCGCCGCGATCATGGTTGCGGCGTTATGCGTCGGCGGTACTTTCATGGTGATCACCATGTTGAGCATCCAGGAGGCGCGCGCGGTCGCCGGCGCCCATGCGGTGCAGCTCACGGCTGCAATGACCGCGTCTTTCGCATTGGGGCAAATCCTCGGCCCCATCGTCGCCAGCCTGCTGTTTGAAGCGGGCTTCGGCTTTGCCAGCGGTTTGCTGCTGGCAGGCGCGCTGCTGGCGGCAAGTGCGGTGATGTTGTGGCGCACCTGAAATACGGGGTCATGACCGGTGTTATGCTGTCGCGGCAATTCAGTCTTTCAACAATGATCAGGAGAGTATTCATGGAAATTCAAGCAGGCAGTCCCGCGCCGGACTTTGCTCTGGCTGCGCACAATTCCGAGCAGAAGGTCTCGCTGTCTGCCCTCAAGGGAAGACCCGTCGTGGTCGCGTTCATGCCCTTCGCCTTCACCGGTGGATGAACGAACCAGGTCAACGGGTTCCGTGCGAACTACGAAGAATTCAAGAAGCTGAACTGTGAAATCCTGCAACTCAGCGCCGATCCGCTGCCGGCGTTGAAAGCCTGGTCCGATCATCTTGGTGGCGTGCCGTTTCCGCTGCTGTCGGACTACTGGCCGCATGGTGCGGTGGGTGAAGCCTACGGTATTTTCAATAACGAGCGCGGCATGGACAAGCGCGCGGCCTACGTCATCGATGCCAAAGGCGTGGTGCGTTACGCCAAGGTCTATCCGCAGGGCACGATACCGACCAGCGACGAACTGCTGGCCGAATTGCGCAAGCTCTGAGTCCGTATGCAGGTTCGGGCCGGCAGGCGGCTCCCGCGAGGGGCTGGTTGCCGGCCTTGTTACGTCGGGTTGCTGGCCCATATTTTGCGTCATCATCAACAGGTTTTGAGTCGCGCCAAGTGTGCGATACGGAGGAATGATCATGCTCAAGGGTAAAAGTGCAGTGGTAACCGGATCCACCAGCGGCATCGGACTGGCCGTGGCTGAAGCGCTGGCTGCGCGCGGCGTCAATATCATGTTGAACGGTCTGGGTAATGGCGCCGACATTGAAAATCTGCGCGCCCGTATTGCGCGCGAACATGGCGTCAAAGTGCTTTTTGACGGCGCCGACATGAGCAAGCCTGCAACCATTGCGGTGATGATGGAAAACGCCGCGAAGGCATTCGGCGCGGTGGATATCCTGGTCAACAATGCCGGCATCCAGTTCGTGTCGCCGGTCGAGGATTTTCCGCCGGAAAAATGGGATGCCATCATCGCCATCAATCTGGTGGCGCTGTTTCATACCATCCGCCACGCGGTGCCCGGCATGAAACAGAAAAAGTGGGGGCGCATCATCAACATTGCGTCGGCGCATGCGCTGGTGGCGTCACCCTTCAAGTCGGCCTATGTCGCCGCCAAACACGGTGTTGCCGGTCTGACCAAGACCATCGCACTGGAAACGGCGACCTTCGGTATCACCTGCAATGCCATCTGCCCTGGTTATGTGCTGACGCCGCTGGTGGAAAAACAGATTC
>JAKFUJ010000018.1 GCA_021732805.1 Betaproteobacteria bacterium
CGGAAATCTGCGCGCGGGCTTCCAGTGCCAGTTTCTCGCGGGTGGCCAGTTCATCCCGCGGTGCTATCCACACCACGTTACCGGTCTTGCGCATGTCCAGACCCTTGCTTTGCAGGATGATGTCCAGGGCCTGATCCCATGGCACATCCTTGAGGCGCAGCGTCAGACTGCCGCCGACGGTGTCGCTGGTAATCACGTTGAGTCCGGTGAAATCCGCGATGACCTGCAGAACGGCGCGGACTTCGACATTCTGGAAGTTGAGTGAGAGTTTTTCGCCGGCAAAACCCGGCTGAACCAGCCGGTTGGCATCATCCGCGACTTTTTTGACTTCGAGAATGAATTTGTTGTCTGTCTGATAAGCCGAATGCTCCCAGGCGCCGCGCGGGGTAACGACCATGCGCGTATTGCCGCCCTGGGTGAAGGTTTCAATGGTATCGATCGGTGTGCCGAAATCGACCACATCCAGCTTGCGTTCAAGGTTTTTCGGTACGGCGGTGTTCAGGAAATCAATGATCAGAGAGCGACCCTGGGTGCGCAGGTCGATACCGACCTGATTGTCAGAAAGGTCGATGATGACGCGGCCTTCACCAGCGCGGCCGCGACGGAAGTCGATGTCACGCAGGCTGTGTTTGCCGTCGCCGGGCTTGGCCTGGGCAAAGGATTGCGCGGGTAATGTGGATGCCGAAGTTGCTGCCCCGGAGGCGCCGCCCAGCGTGATCAGGATGGTGTTGCCTTCCACCTTGGCGTCGTAACCCAACGGACGTGCTGTTTCCAGAACAATGCGAGAGCGGTCGCCGGCCTGCACGATATTGACGCGTCGTATGTCGCCTTCGCCGACTTCCTGAACGTTTTTGCCGGAGCCATTGGTGGTGTTGGGGAAATCGAAAGCAATCCGTGGCGGATTATTGACCGCGAAGCTTGCCGGCGCAGCAACAGGCGCGCCCTTGAGGTTGATTCTGACCAGCGTTGTGCCGCCCTGCTGTCCGGATACATGGACTGACTCAATGCTGTTCTGGCCATGGGCAGTAACCGCTGCCATGGCAAAACCGGTGGCGGCTACGAAGCCGGAAATACGCGTCATGAACTTGAAAAATCGAATCATTTTTTAGTCTCCTGTTCTTGCAACAGCAGCGCCTGTTCTTTTTCCTCCCAGTTGCCGCCACTGTCCTGAACGATTTCCTTCAGTTTGATGTCTGTTTCCGTGATACCGACGATTCGGCCAAAATTCTGGCCGAGATAATTCCCCGATGTAACGCGGTAAAGCCCCTTGTCCGGCGCCTTGATCAGTGCGTAGACCTTGTTTTTTTGCTGCAACGTACCGACCATGCTCAGGTTTTCAAGCGGAAATGCTTCCAGAGCTTCCCGCTGGCGGTTGAAATCGGGTTGTATGCCGCCTTTTGACGCGGTTTTCGGCGGTTCGATTTTGCGCGGCTTGAACGGATCAGTCAGATCGTATGCGTTATAGGCAAAAGGCTCGTACGGTTTGACTTCGGGCAGTGGCGGGATACGGCCGCCGGGCATTTTGTCCGATTCCTTGACGAATTCGCGCAAGTCCGAGTGCTCCTCGCTGCAGGCACCCAGCAGCAAAGCGCAACTGGCGATAAAAATTGCCGATTTGACGTTCATTTTTTGGCTCCGGCAACCGGTTTTTTCTTCTGTGCCGCGATCTCGCCCTCGTCAAGATAGCGGAAAGTTTTTGCGGTGGCATCCAGCGTCAGCCCATCCTTGGCCGCAGCCAGGGATACATCATTCAGTGTAACGATGCGAGACAGCCGGCCGATATCGCTGGCGAATGCACCAAGGTCGTGATAATTGCCGGTGACCCGGATGGTAATCGGCAATTCGGCGTAAAAGTCTTTGGCTGACTCATTGGCTGCCGGGCGGAACAGTTCAAACTGCAGGCCGCGTCCGAGTCCCGCCTGGTTGATATCGGTCAGCAGTGCGTCCATCTCCGATTTGCCCGGAAGCTGTTTCAGCAACGCGCCGAACTGGGATTCGATATCCACCAGCTGCTTGCGATAGGCCGGGAGGTCGATGGCCTGTTTTTTCTTGCTGAGGAATGTGGTGCGCAACTGTTCCTCTTTCGCTTTGGCGCCATCGATCTGGGCCAGCTGATCCTGCCAGTCGAACCAGTAGCTGGCGAAAACCAGCAGCAGCAGCAGCAGGAACAGCACGCCGAGTTTGGGCAGTATCGGCCAACTGCCGATTTTTTTGGGGTCCAGCCTTTTGAGTTCGTCCAAAGTCATGGTTTAGCCCTTCTTCCCGCCTTTTTTGGCATCCGGCTCGACTTGGCGGACAACATCAATGTTCATGGTGAATTCGTTGATGCGCGTACCACCGGCGGTAGCCGCCTTGATTTCAACAAGATTGGCGTTTTGCAGATACTGCGAACCTTCAAGATTGCGCATCAGCGTCGACACCCGTGCCTGCGATTGCGTGAACCCGTTGATCGAAACCTTGGTGCCTTGCTGCTTGATGGATTTCAGATACATGCCATCAGGCAACTGGCGGATCAGCTGATCGAGCAGATAGACGACTTCCGCACGATTGCTCTGCAGCGTCTCGACCACCTGTTTGCGTTTGAGCAAGGCCGCGGTTTGCTCTTTCAACTTGTTGATCTCCGCGATTTCCTTGTCGAGTTTGGCGATTTCGCCGTCGAGATAACGGTTGCGGTCCTGCTGATTGGTCAGTTGGCCGTCGAGGAATGAATGCACGGCAAACCAGATGATGGCGGCAGTGACAACAATCACGCCCAGCATGATGAAAAACTGCTGTTGCTGCTGTTTGCGCCGCATCTCGCGATGCGGCAGAAGGTTGATGCGGTTCATTTATCAAACCTCCTCATGGCAAGACCGCAGGCGACCATTAATGATGGCGCGTCCTGCTTGAGGTTTTTTTCGCGTATGCGGTTGGACAGGGACATGCTGGAAAACGGATTTGCGACCGTGGTTTCCACCTGGGTTCTTTTGGCAACGGCTTCGTCCATGCCGGGAATTGCGGCGCAGCCGCCCGACAGCACGATGTAATCAATCTTGTTGAACTGGGTCGATGAGAAAAAGAACTGGATGGCGCGGGCAACTTCCTGGCCGAGGCTGTCCATGAAGGGCAGCAGTACTTCCGATTCGTAATTTTCGGGCAGTCCGCCGGCGCGTTTTGCGGCCTCTGCTTCTTCCGCAGAAAGGCCGAACTTGTTCTGGATTTCCTGGGTCAGCTGCACCCCGCCAAAAGGCTGCTCGCGCATGTAAATCGACTGATTGTTGCGCAGCACGTTGACGTTCATGGTTGAAGCGCCAATGTCGACGACCGCAATATTGAGGTCGCTGCCGCGCTCGGGCAGGGAGGCCTCAATCAGCTCGAAAGCCGACTGGGCGGCGAAAAGATCTACATCCATCACGATCGCCTTCAGTCCGGCGCCTTCGGCGACCGCGACGCGATCCTCAATTTTGTCCTTGCGCGAAGCTGCAATCAGCACTTCGACATCTTCAGGACTGTTGGGCGCAGGCCCCAGCACCTGATAGTCGAGGTTGACCTCGTCTATGGAAAAAGGAATGTATTCGTTGGCTGAGCGTTCGACATCAAGCTCGAGGTCGTCTTCATTCTGTCCGGCCGGCACCAGCACTTTTTTGCTGATAACAGCGGCATTGGGCAGCGCCAAAGCAAGATTCTTGTAGCTGCTGCCGAGCCGCTTGTGGCAGCGTTTGACGGCTTCAATGACCGCATCGAGATTGTTGATGTTGCCCTCGACGACGGACTCTGTGGGCAGCGGCTCAATGGCATAACGCTCGAGCCGGTAGACCCCTTTGCCGGCGTCCGCAATCTCGACCATTTTCACTGCCGAGGAACTGATGTCGGCACCGATCAATGGCGGCATCTTGGGCTTGAACAAGCCTTCAATGGCGTCAAAGTTAAGGCTGAATTTTCCTTTAGCCATATATTTTTAGCGCGAACTCCCCACAATTCACTTTAGCCGATGGTAGCAAGCTTTTATTGCATAAGGACTTTTTGCTGCGTTCCCTTTGCGGTTCGATCCGCCTATAATGCAGCCCCTACACCTGCTACTGTGCAGGAAATTCAGCTTTCAGGCAATAAGATTTTGCATTAGGTGTGGCGCGTAACCCACAGATTAATTTGACTTTTTTCACGAAAATAATTTTCCACTAGATGTCTGTTCGTTGGTGGGTATTCCCACTATTACTGGTGTTTTTGTTGGCTGCGGCGGGTAGTCTGGTGATTGGTTTTGCCGCGGTAATGGTGGTTCCGACCCTGCCTTCGCTGGAGTCGCTGACCGATTACCGCCCGAAGATACCCCTTCGAGTCTACAGTGCGGACGGATTGCTGATTGGCGAATTCGGCGAAGAGCGTCGTGCGATTATCCAGCTATCGCAAGTCCCTAAAACCCTGATTGACGCCATTGTTGCTGCCGAGGATGAACGCTTCTATCAGCATGGCGGTGTAGATTACGTGGGTGTCGCTCGTGCGGCACTGTCCAACTTCGTGTCTGGCGGCGTGCGTCAGGGCGCTTCCACGATCACCATGCAGGTGGCGCGGAATTTTTTCCTGACCAAGGAAAAAACGCTGACCCGCAAATTCAACGAGATGCTGCTCGCGTTCAAGATTGAATCGAGTCTCAGCAAGCAGCAGATTCTCGAGCTCTACATCAATCAAATCTATCTCGGGCAGCGCGCCTACGGATTTGCATCTGCGGCGCAGATTTATTACGGTAAACCTCTTAGCCAGTTATCGATCGCCGAGCACGCGATGCTCGCCGGCCTGCCCAAAGCGCCGTCGCGCTTTAATCCGGTGACTAATCCTGCCCGCGCCAAATTGCGCCAGCAATATGTGCTGCGGCGCATGCGCGAGCTCGGCATGATTACCCAGCAGCAGTTTGCCGAAGCCGACAAAGAGGCGCCACCCGTCAAGCAGGCGTTGAACGAATACACGGTTCGGGCCGAATATTTTGCCGAAATGGTTCGCGCCCAGATGTTCGAACGTTACGGTGAAGAAATTTATACCCGCGGGTTGAAGGTTTTTACAACCCTGAATGTAGAACATCAGCGGGCCGCTTATGCCGCCTTGCGCAAAGGCGTGCTGGATTACGATCGCCGGCATGGTTATCGCGGACCGGAGGCCCATATTGAGTTGACCGGCGAACTGACCGACGAGCGTCTGGAAGATGCGCTGCAGGATGTTGCGGATCAGGAGGGCCTGCATGCGGCAGTCGTGCTCGAAGCCAATGCCAAGCAGGTTCGCGTCTACGTTGCCGGAGGCGAACGTATCGTCATTGCCGAGGAAGGACTGAAATTTGCCTCCCGCATGATTGGCGACAAGGTTGCGCCGAACCAGCGTATCCGCCGCGGCTCGGTCATCAGAATTACCCGCGACGAAAAAAACCGCTGGCAGATTGCCCAGATGCCGGTGGTTGAGTCCGCGCTGGTTGCCGCCGATCCGCGTACTGGCGCGATCCGTGCGCTGGTCGGCGGGTTTGATTTCAATCGCAATCAGTTTAATCACGTGACTCAGGCGCTTCGTCAGCCCGGGTCAAGCTTCAAACCGTTTGTGTATTCTGCCGCGCTGGAGAAAGGTTTTACCGCGGCGACGATCATCAATGACGCGCCGTTGACTTTCACCGCGGCGCAAACCGGCTCCCAGCCTTGGGAACCGAAAAACTATGATGGAAAATTTGACGGGCCTCTGCGGTTGAGGACGGCATTGGCAAAATCCAAAAATCTGGTTTCAGTGCGCGTGCTGCAGGCAATCAGCCCGCAATACGCGCAGGATTACATCGGGCGTTTCGGATTCGATCCGAAACAGCATCCGCCCTACCTGACCATGGCGCTGGGAGCGGGCAGCGTGACTCCGATGCAAATGCTCGGCGCCTATTCGGTTTTTGCCAACGGCGGTTATCGGGTCACGCCGTATTTTGTTGATCGGGTCGAAGATGACAAAGGCAACAAACTGATGCTCAATCAGCCGCAGGTTGCCGGAGAATCCGCGGAGCGCGTCATTGATCCGCGCAATGCCTTCATCATGTCGAGCCTGATGCGCGACGTGGTGCGCGCCGGAACGGCGACCCGCGCCATGCGCCTGAAGCGCAATGACCTTGCGGGCAAGACCGGTACCACCAATGAGTTTGTCGATGCCTGGTTCGGCGGTTTCCAGCCGACCTTGGTGGCGGTCGCGTGGGTGGGTTTTGACCAACCGAAAACGCTGGGGCGCAACGAAACCGGCGGCTCTGCGGCGTTGCCGATCTGGATTGATTACATGGCCGTGGCACTGAAGAATGTGCCTGAAGAACCTTTCAATCCGCCGTCAGGGATTACCGTGATGCAGATTGATCCCGAAACCGGGTTACGCGCTGCCGGCGGCATCAGTGAGTATTTTTACCATGAGTTTCCCGCGCAGGACAATGCTGTTGAAGCGCTGGGCGCCGAAAAACTTCCGGACGACGCCAGAAACCAGTTGTTTTAGGAGCGGCTAATTTAGGAGCGCGTAATGACCAGAGAGCGGGGCCGCGACGACACACGCAGCGCGATAGCCGTGCATGCCGCCCGGCTGATGGCGCAGGACGGCATCGAAGATTACGGACTGGCCAAACGCAAAGCCGCCAAGTTGTTAGGCATTCCCGATGCGCAGCGCCTGCCCAACAATGATGAAATCGATGTCGCGCTGCGTGAATACCGGGACATCTATCGCGGCGGCGATCATGAACAGCGGATACGCGCACTGCGCGTGCAGGCAGTCACAGCGATGCGCCAACTGGTCCAGTTCGATCCGCATCTGACGGGATCGGTGTTGTCCGGAATCGCCGGTCCTTATGCGGCTATCCACCTGCAACTGTTTACCGACAATATCAAAGCGGTCGAATTGTTCCTGATCGACCGTGACATTCCTTATCGCACCGGACAAAGTCGGGTGTATGCAGGCCACGAGCCACGATTATTGCCGGTATACAGCATCACGGTCGGCGACGCCGATATCGAATTGACGGTACTGGAAACGCGCGACCTGCGGGCGCCACTGAGATCGACTGCGGAGGGACGTATCATCGGGCGCGCGCGGCTGCCCGCGGTTGAAGCCCTGCTCGGCTAGTGGAAAAGGAAGCCGTCGCGTTCAGGCGCGCTCCTGTTTCAGCCAGCGCGCCGCGTCCAGCGCAAAATAAGTCAGTACGCCGTCTGCGCCTGCGCGCTTGAACGCCAGCAACGATTCCATCACGCATTGTTTTTCATCAAGCCAGCCGTTGGCCGCGGCCGCTTTCAGCATCGCGTATTCACCGCTGACCTGATACACATAGGTCGGCGCCTGGTACTGATCCTTTACCCGACGCACGATGTCAAGGTAGGGCATCCCCGGTTTGACCATCACCATGTCGGCGCCTTCCTGCAAATCAAGGCCGACTTCCCACAACGCCTCGTCGCTGTTCGCGGGATCCATCTGGTAATTGCGCTTGTCGCTTTTGCCCAGATTTTTTGTGGAACCGACCGCATCACGGAACGGCCCGTAAAACCCTGATGCGTATTTGGCCGAGTACGCCATGATTTTTGTATGAATATGGCGCTTGCTGTCGAGTGCCGCGCGGATTGCGCCGATGCGCCCGTCCATCATGTCTGATGGCGCAACGATATCCACGCCGGCTGCCGCGCAGACCAGCGCCTGACGCTCAAGCACGGCGACCGTTTCGTCGTTCAGTACATAGCCGTGAGCATCCACGACGCCATCCTGGCCGTGCGTGGTGTACGGATCGAGCGCGATGTCGGTGATGACGCCGAGTTCGGGAAAACGTTTTTTCAATGCGGCTATTGCGCGCGGCACCAGCCCCTTGGGGTTCACTGCTTCCCGGCCATCAGCTGTTTTCAGGGATCGCTCAATCGCGGGAAACAGGGCAATGGCGGGAATATCTGCGGCGAGACAGGCATCGGCATGGCGTAACAGTTGATCGATGGTGTAGCGGCGCACCCCGGGCATGGAATCCACGGCGACCGTGCGGTTTTTGCCGTCGATGATGAACACCGGGTAGATCAGATCATCCGTCGTCAGCCGGTGCTCGCGCATCAGGCGCCGCGAAAATTCGTTTTTGCGCATCCGGCGCATGCGTACTGCTGGATATTTACCTGAAGGAAACATGCCCTAAAACCTTGGAAATACTGGCAGTTTTGACTGCCCGGGGAGAATGGAACTAATCATGATTATAGTCGTCTGAAGTTACAGATGGCTTCGGTCATCTCCCGCTTCCCTCCCTGAGCGGGTGCCTTAATCCTAACTTAAGGCTCTTCGCCCCCGGTTTACTCCCCTTAACCGGGGGCTTTTTATTGTTTCAGTCGCCGTGCGATAACCGCTTGCGCTTCACGCACCCCTGTCTTGCTGGTGCCTGAAAAAATCTGTGCCGAGGCCTCGCCGGGATGTCGGCTCAATTCAACCTCGGTTTGTTTGAGTACCACTGCCGCTTCCTGCCGGTTCAATTTGTCAGCCTTGGTCAGCAGTACATGGACAGCTTTGTTGGTCGGCGCCAGCCAGCTCAGCATTTGCCGATCCAGCTCCGTCAGACCACGCCGGACGTCAACAATTATAATCAATAAAATCAATGAGTTACGGTTAGATATGTAAGTGCCAATTAACTCATCCCAGCGCTCTTGTTCGGGCCGTGGCACTTTGGCGTAGCCATAGCCCGGCAGATCGACCAGCGAGCACTGATTGCCCATGTCGAAAAAATTGATGGCTTGAGTACGACCGGGGGTCTTGCTGACAAACGCCAGCTTGCGGCGATTGGCCAGCGCATTGATGGCCGTGGATTTGCCGGCGTTGGAGCGGCCGGCAAAAGCGACCTCGGCGCCCTGATCCGGCGGCATGTCGGAGAGTTGATGCACCGCGTAGCGAAACTCGAGTTGCGAGAACAGGGACACGGTCGGTGATCCTTGATGTAGAGCAGGATGAGAGGGAATGCGCAGGGCGGAATGTTATAGAATACAGGCCTTTTTTACGACCGACTGATCAAGGAGTATGCATGGAACACCGCCAACCGACCCGCGACCTGAAATCCTGGCGGCTGGTTGCCGTTGTGGCGGGCATGCTGGCAGTGCATGGGGTGTTGGCGCAGGGGGTCATCAAAGGTGATCCGGCCAAAGCCCGGCAGATCGTCACCCAGGTTTGTGTGGCCTGCCACGCCGCCGATGGCAATAGCGCGATTCCGGTCAATCCCAGCCTGGCTGCACAGCATCCAGAATATACCTACAAACAATTGATGAACTTCAAGCCGCAGGGCAGCAAATCTGCGGAGCGCAACAATGCCGTGATGGCGGGCATGGTGGCCAATCTGTCGGAAGACGACATGAAAAACCTTGCTGCGTATTTCGCTGCACAGAAAGCCAAACCCGGCGTCGCACGTGACGCGGCGCTGGTGAAACAGGGCGAAGCCATTTACCGCGGTGGTGTTGCCGCCAAAGGCATTCCGGCCTGCGCCTCCTGCCACGCGCCCAACGGCGCCGGCATGCCGGCGCAGTTTCCGCGTCTCGCCGGGCAACATGGCGAATACACTTCAGGACAGTTGAAGGCATTCCGCGCCGGTCAGCGCGCCAACGATGCTGCGCAGATGATGCGCGGTGTGGCGGCAAAAATGAGCGACCAGGAAATCGCCGCAGTGTCCGAGTACATCGCCGGTTTGCGCTGATCGTTTTGTAGCAGCAGCAGTTACAGCCGGCTCAGGGCTTAATCGGTGTCGCCGGCGGCAACGGCAAGCCGCGTTCCGCGACGATGCGCCGCATCCGGTCGGGGTAATCGGAAATGATGCCGTCGACGCCGAGATCGAGCATGCGATTGATGTCGGATGGTTCATTTACGGTCCACACCACCACTTTTAATCCCAACTGCCGTGCTTCGCGTACCGTTTTCTGCGTGATTTCGCCGAAATAGGGCGACCATACTGTGCCGCCCGCGGCCTTGATCATCTGCGGCACCGAGCCGCCGTGGCGGCTGACATGCAAGCCCGCGGTCCACGGCGACGATGCATCCTGCGCCCGGATATTGTTCTGCCAGGGTTGTTGAGCGGACAGATAGACGGTGGTGATTTGCGGCGCCTCCTGCTGCACCACCTGCAGCGTGCGCCAGTCGAATGACTGGATGGTGACGCGGGATTCCAGCCGTTCGTCGCGAACCAGCTTGATCAACGCGCGCGCAAATTCTGCCGGCGGTAATGTGCGCCCGGGATGCTCGGGCGAAATTTTGGTTTCGATGTTGAAGCGCACCGTGTGGTTGCCGGCGCGACGCGTCAGCGCAAAAACATCAGCGAGACGCGGCATGCGCGTATCGTCCATTGGTTGCTGCGCGGAAAAACGCTGTGCGTAGCTTGAGTGCGGGCGGATGCGCCCGACATCATATTGTCCGAGTTGCGTGAAAGTCAGACTGTGGATGGCAATGTCTTTGCGGGCCAGCCACTGTCCATCGGGCTCACGCGTGATATCCGGATTCAGCGTCGCATCATGGCTGACCACAACCACGCCGTCTTTGGTGACGGCGGTATCGAGCTCAAGTGTAGTGACACCGATGGACAGCGCCTGCGCAAAAGCCGGCAGCGTGTTTTCCGGCAGCAGACCGCGCGCCCCGCGATGGCCCTGCAGATCGATGGCCTGCACGGCGCCGGTCATCACCAGCAGCGCCGCGACAAAGAGTATCGGATACTTGAGAATCGGGCGCATGGCATAGGCAGGCTATTCGCCGGCGGCGAGAAATGAAGTCAGGCGCCAGCCCGCTTCACCTTTGCGGAAGCAGGCAAGATGTTCGAGCGGACTGCGGATGTGTTCCTCCGGGATAAACCCCTCGCGCTCCTGCGCGCTGATTTTCACCCACTTTTGTTTGATGCCGGCGTCACTGTCGTCCACTTCCCAGTCGGTCACCCGAGTAATGGAGGGACCGAGGCTGGTGATGATTTCGGCACTGCCCGAAGGCGCTTGGCGCACGGCAGTTTCGCGGGCGGTGATCGCGCCGTTGCCGTGCGGATCGACGCCCTTGGGCCAGCGCGGCAGCACGTAAGGCGCGCACAGGCTGCGCGGCATGCGTTCATGGCTGTAATAAACCGCAGCCAGATGCAGCACGCGCGGCAGTTCGCGCCACAGCGGACTGTCTTCGGCATCCGGATCCCACTGGCGCGTGAATTAGGCGACGCCGTTGGGCTGGCCGATGCCGTTGCGTACATTGCGGTCAACAACACCCAGTACGAATTTTTTATCGCGCTGTTGTACGGCTTCGAGCAGGCGGTCGCGGAATCGGGTCCACGACTGGTCGCCCGCGGCTTCATCGCGCGGCGCGAACAAGCCATCCTGTACTTTTGCTGCCGGTTTTTGCTGCGCCAGCGCCGGTGCCGCCATCAGGGTCGCCAGCAGCAGTGTGCAACCGATCCGACGTCTGGTGGTGTTCATCAACGGCCTTTGAACTCACCCTTGCGTTTGTCGAAAAACGCCTGCAGCGCTTCCTGATGGTCTTCAGTCTTGTGACAAATGGCCTGGAAGGCCGAGCAGGCGTCGAGGTGTTCGTCGAGATTCTGGCGTTGCGACAGTTTCAGCAGGCGCTTGGCGTAACGCACGGTCTGCGGCGGTTTGGCGGCAATCTTTCCGGCCAGTTTTTTTGCGGCGGCCATCAATTCGCCCGGTTCCGTGACTTCAAGCAGGATGCCGAGGGCCCTGGCTTCATCGGCCTTCAGCACGCGGCCGGTCAGCGTCAGTTCGGCGGCGCGTTGATAGCCGAGCAGCCGGGTCAGAAACCACGCGCCGCCGTCGCCGGGGATGATGCCGAGGTTGATGAAGGTTTCACCGAATTGT
>JAKFUJ010000273.1 GCA_021732805.1 Betaproteobacteria bacterium
GCGGACGACCGTTACCGGCCTTCGGATAGTGTGGTTCGATCAGCGCACAGAACGCCGCCCACGGCACCAGCGCCTCCATGCGCGCCAGAAACGCCGCCTTGCGCGTGGCTCTGCCATGCGCCTCGAACCCCTTCGTCGTCGCAAATGTCATCTGCTTCATGTCTCGCTCCGTTGCATTCGATCACACGATCTATCCATGAACAACGTACATCCCTCGTTCCCGTGGACACGTTCGCGAACTTATTCAGCGTTTCCTTAGATATACTGTGCCGATGAAACATTTTTTAATCTTGCTGGCACTGGCGGTATTGCCCGGTTGTGCCGTGACACTGCACGGCAACCAGACTACCGGCAGCGGCGGCAACAACACCCATATCGGCAGCAGCGTGCAGGGCGGCAAGCAGTTCAGCAATGCGCGTGTCGGTTTTGCTTCTGGCACACCGCCTGCGACACATGCAGCAGGTGGTCAATTGGCGCTTTCCGGAAACGCTTCAGTGGTGCTGGTGGCTGCACTGGTGATTGCCGGCACGGTGGAGTTGATCAGTGACTGGTTGCGTCCCGCTGCTCCCCGTGTCGATCGTCTGCCGGAAGGCAATGTTTCGCAAACCTGTTCCTGCTACGGCTGGCAGCCTGAACCCTCGCCCGATAACGCATCGCAATAAGGTTTATCTCTTCAACCCGCCTCAGGATTCATCATGAGTGATCACAAAGATCCGCAATCGCCCGTACCGTCACCGGTTTTCCCGCAGGACAAAAAATGGGATTTCAAAAAACGCGATGGCATCTACGAGTCCGATGTGACGGCGCTGGTGCGGCGCATGCTTGAAGATGAATCGATTCGTGAAGACCAGCGCGCGGCGTGGGAACGCTGGCGCAACGATCCGTCGGGGCTGCAGCGATGAGCGCCCGGGTATGTAAACTTGCCTTGAGCCTGATGCTGTCCGTTGCGGCAACAGCGGCGGCGGCACAGGACTTTCCATCGCGCCCGGTGCGCTTCGTCGTGCCCTATGCGCCCGGCGGCACCACCGATACGCTGGCGCGATCCATCGGCGGCAAATTGACGGATCTGCTGGCACAGCAGGTCGTGGTCGACAACCGTACCGGCGCCAACGGTGATATCGGCATGAGCATCGTCGCCAACTCGCCTGCCGACGGCTATACCATCGTGCTCGGGTATATCGGCAATCTGGCCATTGCGCCCAGCCTCTACGACAAGATGCCGTACAGCCCGGTCAGGGATTTCGCGACCATCACGCAAGTGGCCGGTGCGTCGAACATCATCGTGATCCACCCGTCGTTGCCGGCGAAAAATTTCAGGGAGTTCATCGCCTACACCAAGGCCAATCCGAAGAAGGTGTCGTTTGCCTCGTCCGGCGTCGCCAGCGTTGCTCATCTGGCCGGCGAACTGCTGAACGGCATGGCCGGCATCGACATGCTGCACGTGCCGTACAAGGGCAGCGGCCAGGCAATCTCCGATCTGGTCGGCGGCCATATCAAGGTCATGATCAGCGGCATGGCTTCGACATTGCCGCATGTGCGCTCGGGCAAGCTGATCGGAGTTGCCACCACCGGTCTGAAGCGCACGCCGGCAACACCCGAGATCGCGACCGTCGCCGAAACCTATCCCGGTTTTGAATTGAGCTCCTGGTTCGGCGTGCTGGCGCCGGCAGGCACACCCAGGAAAGTGATCACGCGATTGAATGCAGACATTCACAAATCGCTGCAGGAGCCTTCAGTGGTGAAACGACTCGAGGGCATCGGTTTCGAGATCACCTATGGAACCCCGGAACAATTCACCGCCTACATGAAGTCGGAAACCAGCAAGTGGGCGAAAGTGGTCAAGGCTTCGGGCGCGAAGCCGGAGTGAGATGCGTTCCGTTCAAAGTAACGTGATGAATTTGCGGCGATTGCGTCACACCCGGATGCAGACGGGTGTTGCAGTGGCATTGCTATTCGTTGCGGCAGGGAGCCATCTCGCGCAAGCCCAGACCTGGCCAGCGCGTTCGGTGCGCATTATCGCGCCTTCTTCACCGGGCAGCGGCGTGGATGTGGTGTCGCGTCTGGTTGCGCAAAAACTGTCGGTAAATCTGGGCCAGCAGGTGGTGGTGGACAACCGCGCCGGCGCCGGCGGCAATCTCGGTACGGAGATCGCTGCGAAAGCTGCGCCTGACGGCTACACACTGTTCATGGCCACGCCATCCTATGCGATAAACCCTGCGCTTTACAGCAAGCTCAATTACGATCCGCTGCGCGATTTTGCGCCGATCAGCCTGGTGATGACCGGGCAATACCTGCTTGTGGTGCATCCCTCGCTGCCGGTGAAAAATGTCAGGGAGATGGTGGCGCTGGCGAAGGCGCGACCCGCCGAATTGAATTACGCTTCCGCCGGCAACGGCAATGCGACGCATCTGGCCGGGGAATTGTTCAAATCGATGGCGAAAATAAACATCGTGCATATACCCTACAAAGGCAGCGGTACGGCGCTGGTCGATTTGTTGAGCGGCCAGATGCAGATAATGTTTGGGAATCTCGTCAATACCCTGCCGCAAGCGGATAGCGGGAAATTGCGTGCGCTGGCGGTAACCGGCACCAGTCGCGCCGGCAGTGCCCCCGCCATACCCACCATGAGCGAAGCCGGAGTGAAGGGTTATTCCGTGACATCCTGGTATGGTTTGCTGGCGCCTGCCGGTACGCCTCCGCCCGTGCTGATACGCATCAACAACGAGCTCAACAAAGCCGTTCGCGCTCCCGACATTGCCGAACGGCTGGCCGCCCAGGGCGCCGATCCTGCGTCCGGAACGGCAGATGCATTCCGCGAGTTCCTCAGGGAGGAAACCGTGAAATGGGGACAGGTCATCAAGTCCGCACGCATCACGGTGGACTGACGCAACCCGCAAAGCATTGGTGGCAGGTCTTGCAATCCAGCACTTGATGTCAGGAACGTAGGGTGGATTAGTCGCGTAGCGACGTGATCCGCCGGTTCGCAGTTGATATGCGCGACATCGTCGCGCCGCACATACGTAAGCGTTTCATTCGGCGGAATGCGCTACGCTTATTCCGCCCTACACGTTACGCGTTCCGATGAAACATAAACCGAACGCTGGCCTGATGGGTGAGCGGACGGGGAGCTGCATGACATCGTCTACAGTCGACGTGCTGAAGCTCGCTGCTCAAGGCAACGTTACTGCTGCACGATCCCCAGCTTCTCGTAAATCGGCCTGATCTGCGCACCGATGGCTTTGCGCCGTTCCGCCAGCACCAGCGCGGCCGCCGCGCAGCATAATCCGCCCAGCGTCAGTGTCGCGCGCGGTCCGATGACATCCGAACCCAAATTGGGGTCAAACCCAAATTGGGGTCTTGCAATCCAGCAAGCGTAGGGCGCAATAACCAACGGGCATTGCGCCGCATGCAAATGTCCGGTGCAATGCGCTGCGCTTATTGCACCCTACGGACCTGGATTGAGATTGCGCCTGATCAGCGGTCGTCCCGGTCCGGGTGCTCCAGCCACTCGATGTCTGCCAGATCCTGCGCTCGACCGACAGTCCGCTTGTTCTGTATGAGATGCGCCTGTGAAAGCACGCCGACGGCTTGATCTGCAATCCGGATGTTCAGGCGCGCTGCCCAGGCATCGTCAAATTCAACGCCGTCTATGCCGGTGAGTATGTCGATGCGCAATGGGGCAATGCCAATCTGGAAAACCAGACCGGGATGCGACAGGTCATGCTCGTTGAGATCCTGCAGCGGCGCGCCGAAGTCGGCCAAAGCCCTCATCACGCGGCGGGCATTCGCCGGCGTCGCGCGCACCCAAATGTCGATGTCGCCGGTTGCACGAACCCGGCCGTGGGCAGCCAGCGCATAGGCGCCGACAATCAGGTATTCAACGCTGTTTGCGTTGAACGCAGACAACAGATCGTTGAAGTCGGAATTCATGATGTGTGCCGGATGGGGGCGTGTGCATGGCCAGACAGAGGCAGGTCAGGTCCCAAACCTGCGCCATGCGCGATTCGGGAGTGCATGCAGCCGTCACGATGGGCGCGTGCGCGCTTTGTCCCCGGCGTACTACGCGCGTCACTACGTTGGATCTTTGCCGTGTGCTGAGCATGCCGCATTATACCGGCGGTGGCCCGGCAGGGCGGGCAGGCGCACGCGGTAAGTCGCCGGATGAGCCGCCTACCGTCTACCGCCGCACTATCCCCAGCTTCTCGTAAATCGGCCTGATCTGTGCGCCGATGGTTTTTCGGCGCTCCGCCAGCACCAGCGCGGCAGCCGCGCAGCATAATCCGCCCAGCGTCAGTGTCGCGCGCGGTCCGATGACATCGGCCAGCGCGCCTGCAGCCAGCGCGCCGAAGGGCGATACCCCGAGGAATGCCGCAGTGTAGAGACTCATCACCCGTCCGCGTTTGTCGTCATCGACGATGGTTTGCAGGATCATGTTCACCGATACCGAGGTGACGAGGATGCCGAAACCGATGACCATCATCAGCGGCAGTGCGTATAGGGTGGTGGGCGCCTGGGCGAGCAGTGTCAGCGCGGTCCCGGCGGCGAAGCTGGCGTAGACAATCAGCCTAATCAGTCCGCGGGTGTTGGCCCGTGACGCCAGGTACAGCGTGCCGGAGATCGCACCCAGTCCGCCGGCGCCGACCAGAAAACCCATGTCTTCGGCGCCACCGCCGAAGATCTCGCGCACCATCACCGGCATCAATGTTGAATACGGGGTGCCGAGAAAGCCGACGACCGCCAGCACCAGCAGCAGTGCGCGGATCGGCAGCGAATTCCAGGCGTAAACAAACCCTTCACGCAGACCGGCGAGCATTGGTGTTTTGACGGGTTGCCGTGCCTGTGGCCGCGTGTGGATCATCAGGAAGGAAATGACGACGGCGATATAGGTCAGCGCATTGATCAGGAAGCAGTGGGCTTCGCTGAGTACGGTGATCAGGATGCCGGCTATGGCAGGACCGACCAGGCGTCCGCAGTTGGCCATCAGCGAGGTCAGTGCAACGGCATTCGGCAGGTCTTCCTTGCCGTCGACCAGTTCCAGCAGATAGGCATGACGAATCGGCAGTTCGATGGCGACGAGGATGCCGAGCAGCATGGCGAGGGTGACGATGTGCCAGGGGGCGATGATGCCGGCGAGCGCCAGCGCGGCCAGCGTTGCGGCCTGCAGCAGTTCCAGCAACTGGGTGACGAACATCGTGCGGTGCAGGTTACAGCGGTCTGACCACAGTCCCGCCAGCGGCGACAGCAGCAGGATCGGCACGCTGCCGGCGAAAGCCAGCACACCGAGCAATGTCGCCGATCCGGTCAGCCGGTAGAGCAGCCAGCTCTGCGCCACCATCTGGATCCAGTAGCCGATCAGCGCAAAAATCTGGCCGGCGAGGAACAGCCGGAAATTGCGATGACGCAGAGCGCGGAGAGAAGGCAGTGCCATAAGCGGGATTAAAAGGAACGAATTCTACTTCATGGACTTCATGCCGAGGGCAGGGGGTCGCTGCGGTAAAATCAGCAGATCCCATGGCAGAAAAATCCACTGCGGCCGGCCTGGTGCCCCGCCTCATCACCATTTACCAGATCATGTTCGTGGTGCTGTTGTGGAACAGTGCCTACAAGGGTGTGCGCGTGCTGAACACGCTATATGCACTGGAACTTGGCGCAACCCCTCTGCATATCGGTTTGCTGCTTGCCACTTACGGCGTGTTCCCGCTGCTGCTCGCGGTACTGGCGGGGCGTATCGCCGACCGTTATGGTTCGCGGATACCGATCATTGCCGGCATGGTGGTCTGTACCGTGGGCGTGGTGCTGCCCTGGTTCGCGCCCACCCTGCCGTTGCTGTTTATCGCAGCCGCGATCACCGGCCTCGGTTTTATTCTTGGGCAGGTGGCTTTTCAGTCGCTGGTCGGCACGCTGGGCGACGGCATGGCGCGAACCAAAAATTTCAACAACTATGCGCTGATCGTCGCGGTTGCCGATTTTGTCGGCCCGGTGTTTGCCGGGTTTGCGATCGATCATGCCGGCCATGTGTCGACTTATCTGTTTCTCGGCTTGCTGAGCACGACATCGATTATCGCGATCATCGCCCTCGCAAAGCGGGTGCCGCGTCACCGCAAACCGGCGCCGGCGCCCGCCGGTCAGCGCATGATCGATTTGTTCCGCGATGCCGACATGCGCCGTGTGCTGATTGCGGGTGCGGTGGTGATGACCGGCATCGACCTGTTCCAGTTGTATATCCCGCTTTACGGCCATCAGATCGGGTTGTCGGCCTCGGCGATCGGCATGGTGCTCGGCGCCGCTGCCGCTGCGACATTCCTGTCACGGGCACTGCTGCCGCTGCTGGTGCGCCGTCACAGCGAGGAAAAAACCCTGCTCTACGCGCTGTTTCTGGCGGCGGCGATGTTCACGCTGATTCCGTTTTTCACCAGCGCCTTCGTGCTCGCCGCCATTTGCTTTGCGCTGGGTCTGGGTATGGGGCTCGGCCAGCCGCTGACGGTGATCCTTTGTTACCGTTATTCACCCGCCGGGCGCTCCGGCGAATCGCTGGGCCTGCGCATCGCCATCAACAACGCCATGCATGTCGTCGTTCCGGCATTGTTCGGCGCGATCGGCGCCGTGTTTGGCCTGGCGCCGGTGTTCTGGGCCAACGCCGGCGTGATCGCAGCCGGCAACTGGTACGCGCGCAAACGTTCCGACTGAACGAAACCGAGCCGATTCATGCCGATAGCCCTCGCCCTGCTGGTCGTGCTGCTGAACATGAGCGCGTTCCGTGGCAGCAAGGTGCTGGTGTCGCTGTTTGCGCTGGAGCTGAACGCGCCGCAGATCATGCTGGGCGTCATTGTTGCGCTGTATGCGCTATGCCCGATGCTGCTGGCGCTGTACGCGGGCAAACTGTCGGATCGTTTCGGCGTGCGTTGGCCGCTGGCACTGGGTTCGCTGGGCATGGCGCTGTCGCTGGTGTTGCCGGGTACGCTGCCGTCATTGCACACGCTGTACCTGTCGGCACTGCTGCTCGGGTTCTCGCATGTGTTCTACAACGTGTCCGTACAGAACCTGATCGGCATGCTGAGCAGCCCCGATGCCCGCACGCGCAATTTCAGCAATCTGAGCCTGATGATCGCTTCCGGCGGATTTCTCGGTCCGCTGATTGCGGGATTCGCCATCGACACCCTCGGACATGCCATCGGCTACCTGTGTATTGCCGTATTGCCCATGGTGTCGGCGGCGATCATGTTCGGCTCGCGTCGCGGACTCGCGGCGCTGAGCGTCGGCAAGACAAAAACCGGCGGGGAAGCAGGCTACGCGGTTGGTTTGCTCGGTAACGTGCCATTGCGGCGCACGCTGATTACCAGCGGCATCATCCTCACAGCCATCGATCTGTTCCAGTTCTACCTGCCGATTTACGGCCATGCCATCGGCCTCTCCGCATCGGCCATCGGCATGGTGCTGGCGATGTTCGCCGCTGCAGCCTTTCTGGTGCGCACCATACTGCCGCAGATCGTCTCGCGTTTTGGCGAAGAGCAGGTGTTGATCGCTTCCATCTTCATCGCAGCCGCCACCTATCTGCTGTTCCCGCTGGTTGAAAGCGTTGTTTTGCTTGCGGCGATTGCGTTCCTGCTGGGACTGGGCACCGGCTGCGGACAGCCGCTGACGCTGATGATGATTTATGCGCGTGCCCCGGACGGCCGATCCGGCGAAGCCCTGGGCCTGCGCATGACGATCAACAATCTGACGCATATAGTCGTGCCGCTGTTCTTCGGCGCCGTGGGCACTGCTTTTGGCGTGGCGCCGGTGTTTTTGGCCAATGCCGTGATGCTGGGCGCCGGCGGCATGATCAGCAGGCGGCGCTGACGCCCACCTATAATTCATTGAATCACTGAAAGGACTGCACCATGAAAATAGCCATCATCGACGATTACCAGGACGCGTTCCGCAAACTGGATTGCGCCAAAAAACTGGCGGACCATGAATTGATCGCCTTTACCGACACTGAAAAGGATCC
Source organism: Betaproteobacteria bacterium (assembly GCA_021732805.1). Classification (GTDB taxonomy): domain Bacteria; phylum Pseudomonadota; class Gammaproteobacteria; order Burkholderiales; family SG8-41. The sequence goes on from JAKFUJ010000273.1 coordinate 7,991, forward strand.
GGTCAAACTGGCGGCGCGGCTCAAGGATGCGGAGGTACTGGTGCTGACGCAGCAGCGCTCGAAACTGCCGCGGGCGGTGATCGAGAAACTGCCGAAGCTGAAACTGGTCAGCCAGACCGGACGCAATGCCAATCACATCGACATCGTGGCCTGTACTGAAAAAGGCATCGTCATTTCCGCCGGTGGCGCGGGCAATCCGAATCCGACGGCGGAACTGGCCTGGGGGCTGATCCTGGCCGCGTTGCGCCGCATTCCGCAGGAAGCGCGGCGTTTGCAGGACGGACTATGGCAGGGTTCTGTCGGAACCGGGCTCTTCGGCAAGACCCTGGGCGTCTACGCTTACGGCCGCATCGGCAGTCTGGTGGCGCAGGTCGGCAAGGCCTTCGGCATGCGCGTGGTGTGCTGGGGGCGCGACGGTTCGACGGCCAAGGCGCGCGCAGCAGGTTTTGAGGTGGCCGCCAGCCGTGAGGCATTTTTCGCCGAGTCCGATGTCATTTCGCTGCATCTGCCGCTGAACGACGGCACCCGCGGCATCGTCACCGCGGAGGATCTGGCACGGATGAAGACCACGGCGCTGATCGTCAACACCAGCCGCGCACCGATTATCGCCAAGGATGCACTGGTCACTGCGCTGAAGGCCGGGCGTCCGGGCCGTGCGGCGATTGATGTGTATGAGGACGAGCCGGTGCTCAACGCCAATCATCCACTGGTCGGCATGGACAATGTGTTGTGTACGCCGCACCTCGGGTATGTCGAGGAAAGCACGTACGAGGCGTATTACGGCACTGCGGTTGAGCAAATCCTCGCGTTTGCTGCCGGCAAGCCGATCAATGTTGCGAATCCGGATGTGCTGAAGAAATAACCGGATCAGATAAACAAGGCGGGAGGAAACATGGCAGCAAAAAAAATGCGTTGCGGCGTGGCCGCAGTGGAAGCCCTGCGCGCGGCGGGCGTCAGCAAGGTGTTTGGCCTGATGGGTTCGAGCACGCTGGAAATGTATGACGCGCTGTATGACGTCAAAAAAGACATCGAATACATCGGCGTGCGCCATGAAAACTGCGGCATGCACATGGCCGATGCCTACGGCCGCGTCACCCAGACGCCGGGCGTATTCATCTGCGGCCAGGCAGGACCGGGTGCAGCGAACATGGTGCTGGGGCTGGCGCAGGCGAAATTCGCTTATTCGCCGGTGGTGGCGATCACCGGCCTGGCATCCACCGAGCATCTCGGGCGCGATGCGTTTCAGGAGATCGATCAGCACACACTGTTTTTGCCGGTGACCAAACGCGTGATGACGGTGCCGCGGCCGGAACGCATTCCGGAATTCATCCTTGAGGCATTCCGCATCGCCAACTCCGGCCGGCGCGGCCCGGTGGTGGTCAACATTCCGCGGGATTTGTTCAATCATGACATCGACGCCGACATTCCGCAGCGACTGAATTTTGACATCAGGCCACCGACCGCAGATGGTGCGACGCTGGACGAGATACGCAAGCTGATACTCGCCGCAAAAAAACCGGTGATCCACGCCGGTGCCGGCATCAAGTGGTCGCGCGCCAGTGCGAAACTTGCGGCACTCGCGGAAAAACTGCAGATCCCCGTGACCAGTTCCGCAGGGCACGCGGATATCCTGCCGATGGACTTCAAATTCCATGCGGCTGGCGTCGGTCCGCGTGGCAATCCGGTGGCCAGTACGCTGACCCGCGATGCCGACCTGATCATCGCGCTCGGTACGCGGCTGGGCTTCAACACCACGTTTTACAAACACACCGACATTTCGCCGACTGCAAAAATCATCCAGGTCGACATCGACGCGATGGCGCTGGGCCGTTATTTCCCGACGGCATTGGCAGTGACGGCCGATGCCGGCGCTGTGATCGACGGTTTGATGGCGCTGATGCAGCCGATTGCTGCCGATGCAGCGCCGTGGCGCGCACGCAACGAGGACTATTTCAAGGCGCGTGCCGCGTTATGGGCGGAGCGCGAAGCTTCCGGTGCGCGCAGCGGCACGCCGATGCATCCGGACGTGATTTATGCCGAAGTGCGCAAGGCGGCGCCGCGCAATGCCATATTCACGCTGGACGCCGGCACCACCGGATTTCAGGCGACCGACCAGTTGCCGTGTTACGAAGCGCCGGCGCTGCTGACGCCGCTGGATTGCGGAATGGTCGGCTTTTCGTACTCGGCGGCGATAGGCGCCAAAGTCGCCGCGCCGAAGCGCGCGGTGATATCGCTGATGGGTGATGGCGGATTCGGCATGACCATGGGCGAAATGACGACTGCCGTGGCGAGCAATATTCCGGCGATCGGCATCGTCATGGACAACGGCACCTGGGGTTCGGAGATTGCCTACCAGCGTGATTTTTACCAGGAGCGCTACATAGGGGCCCATGTCCACAGCCCGCGTTTCGACGAAGTGATGAAACTCACCGGCGGTAACGGTTATCACCCGACGGCGCCGGGTGAAACCGCAGATGCCTTGCGCGATGCACTGAAGGACGGCAAACCGGCGATCATCCACGTCAAGATCGATCCCGAAGCCACCATCAGTTTCCGCAAGGACGCGCTGCAGAAGCGCGCTTAACGGACTGTTGAAAAAATGATGCGCGAGCGCACGCGCGTACAGGTCATTGATTTAACGGGGGGTCCATGAGTCTGTTCATCACACCGCTGCACCTGATGGATTATCTCGGCGTTGCCGTCTTCGCCGTCAGCGGCGTGCTCGCGGCCGGGCGCAAGCACCTCGACTGGTTTGGTGTGCTGGTGATTGCGACGGTTACGGCCATCGGCGGCGGCACCTTGCGCGACCTGCTGATCGAGCGGCCGGTGTTCTGGCTGGGGGACACCGGGTATCTATGGGTGATTTTCGCCGCAACACTGCTGACGCTTTTATTTGTCCGATTTCGCGAAGTGCCGCTGCGCGCGTTGCTGGTGGCTGATGCGCTGGGGCTGGCGCTGTTTGCGATCAGCGGCGCGCGGATTGCCGAAACCGCCGGTTATGGCGGCATTGTCGTGGTCATTCTCGGCACCATGACCGGGGTCGCCGGCGGTGTGTTCCGCGACATGCTGCTCGCCGAAATCCCGTTGCTGCTGCGCGACGGCGATATTTACGCGACGGCGGCGATATTCGGCATCGTGGTGTATCTGGTGCTGCAGTCCACGGGATTTGACCGGCTGACCGCCGGGCATGCCGGCATGGCGGCGATTGTTGCGATTCGTTTCGCTGCGATATTTTTCGGGCTGCGCATGCCGGCGCTGAGACTGGGCGATTCCAAAAAAACCGATTAAACGTCGAGACCGGCTTTTCGCTCAGCACTCATCATTCCGCGTTCCGCACGGAACTCAATGCAGGTGCCGGTTGCGTGGATGCAGCGGAATCACGGTGGAACTGCCGGAAACGGTCGGCGCTTCACCGGACGGTTTCTGCGGCGTATGGGCATCAAACATTTTGGTCACCAGCGCAGTGACCTGTTCGACTTCCGCTTTGCCGAGGTGCCGTGACAGCATGTGGTTCAGATCCTCGGTCACGCACTGGCGGCGGAATTCATGGATGGCGTCCGCCGACGGGCCGACGAAAATCTGGTGGAATTCGTCTTCACCGCTGTCGGGGTAATAAGTGATCTCCACTTCCGAGGCATATTCGGTCAGCGGCCCCAGATTGTTGCAGGCTTCGATCAGCTTGTTGTGGAAGCTGCGGCCGACATCACCGGTCCAGCACATGCTGACCACGCGTTCGCCACTGTCA
>JAKFUJ010000266.1 GCA_021732805.1 Betaproteobacteria bacterium
GGGGGACAACATTTCGATCACGGTGGCGCTGATCCAGCCCATCGCGATGGAAGAGGGGCTGCGCTTTGCCATCCGTGAGGGCGGCAGGACCGTCGGCGCCGGCGTCGTCGCCAAAGTGATCGAGTAAAAGCCATGGCTGCCGTGAAAAGTCAGAAAATCCGTATTCGCCTGAAGGCGTTCGACTATCGTTTGATCGATCAGTCGGCGCTGGAGATTGTTGATACCGCGAAACGCACCGGAGCCGTGGTCAAGGGCCCGATTCCGCTGCCGACGCGCAAGCAGCGCTTCGATCTGCTGCGCTCGCCGCACGTCAACAAGACTTCACGTGAACAGCTGGAAATCCGCAGCCACTTGCGGTTGATGGACATCATAGATCCGACGGACAAGACCGTCGATGCGCTGATGAAGCTCGATCTGCCTGCTGGTGTGGATGTGGAAATCAAGTTGTAAGCAAGATTGGAACGGGCACTGATGTGCCTGGTTTTGCAAATAGAAGTGCCGGCCAATTGAAGTCGGCGCCTTTTTTAAAAAGGTACAAAAATGAGTTTAGGATTAGTCGGCCGCAAAGTCGGCATGACGCGGATTTTTACCGATGACGGTGATTCCATACCGGTCACGGTCGTCGACGTATCGAACAACCGCGTTTCGCAAGTCAAAACCCCTGAAACCGACGGCTATGCCGCGGTGCAGCTGGCGTTCGGCAAGCGTCGCGCATCGCGTGTCATCAAGCCTGCTGCCGGACACTTCGCCAAAGCGGGTGTCGAGGGTGGTCGGGTGATGCGTGAATTTCCCGTTACCCCGGAAAAACTGGCCGAAATGAAGGTCGGCGCTACTGTTGCCGCGACCATTTTCGCGGTCGGCCAGTATGTCGACGTGACCGGGGTGTCACAGGGCAAGGGTTTTGCCGGCGTCATCAAGCGACATCATTTCTCGTCGAACCGTGCCAGCCACGGTAACTCGGTTTCCCACAACAAGCCCGGCTCGATCGGCATGGCCCAGGATCCCGGCCGCGTGTTTCCCGGCAAGAGAATGCCTGGGCACATGGGCGCTGTACAGCGGACCCAGCAGTCCCTGCAAATCGTGCGCATCGACGCAGAACGCAACCTGCTGCTGATCCGCGGCGCAGTTCCCGGTTCACGTGGTGGTGATGTGATGGTGCGCCCTGCGATCCGCACTCGTCGCCCGCCAGCAGTCAAACAGGGCGGCAAAGCCGCCCCGGCTAAGAAGTAGAGGCACGCAATGGAACTCAACATAATCAACGAGCAGGGTAAACCCACCGCCAAACTGGCGGCTTCGGATGCTGCGTTTGGCCGCGAATACAACGAAGCGCTGGTGCACCAGGTTGTTACGGCCTATATGGCCAATGCGCGACTGGCGACTCGTGCGCAGAAGGATCGCGGCACGGTCAAACATTCCACCAAGAAACCGTGGCGGCAGAAGGGCACTGGACGCGCCCGTGCCGGCATGACCTCCAGCCCGCTGTGGCGAGGCGGCGGTCGGACTTTCCCGAATTCGCCGGACGAGAACTACTCGCATAAGCTCAATCGCAAGATGTACCGCGCAGGCATGCTGTCGATCCTGTCGCAACTGGCGCGCGAAGATCGTCTGGTAGTGATCGACACGTTCACCATCGATGCGCCGAAAACCAAGTTACTGGCCCAGAAGCTGCAAGGCATGGGTATGGACGACGTGCTGATCATCACTGACAACCTTGACGAGAACCTGCGGCTGTCGTCGCGCAACCTGATGAACGTCATGGTTGTGGATGTTAGCCATGCCGATCCGGTCAGCCTGATTCGTTACGGCAAGGTGCTGATGACCAAGGGCGCGGTAAGCAAGATAGAGGAGCTGCTGGCATGAGCGCATTCAATACTGAACGTTTGGCGCAGATACTGCTCGCCCCGGTGATATCGGAGAAGAGCACATTCGTCGGTGAGAAACATAACCAGGTGGTTTTCCGGGTTGTGCGCGACGCTACCAAGCCGGAAATCAAGGCTGCGGTGGAGACGATGTTGAGCAAGAAGGACGAAAAGCTCGAGGTACAGGCTGTCCGCATCGTCAATGTTCGCGGCAAAGAAAAGCGCTTCGGCAAGTTTACCGGCCGTCGCAGTTCATGGAAAAAAGCCTACGTCTGCCTCAAGGCGGGCCAGGAAATCACCTTTGCTGAAGGGGAGGTGAAGTAATGCTGATCAAAGTCAAACCGACTTCTCCGGGCCGTCGCGGCCTGGTCAAGGTGGTTACGCCGGGCCTGCACAAAGGCAAACCAGTTGCTACGCTGGTCGAGAGCCAATCGAAAAAATCAGGCCGCAATGTGCACGGCCGGATCACCATGCGTCACAAAGGTGGTGGCCACAAGCAGCACTACCGGACCGTTGATTTCAAACGCGCCAAGGATGGCATTCAGGCCAAGGTGGAGCGGATCGAATATGACCCGAACCGCAGCGCCCATCTTGCGCTGCTTTGTTATGCCGACGGCGAACGGCGTTACATTATTGCAACCCGCGGCGTGGTCGCTGGCATGCAACTCGTTTCAGGTGCTGAAGCGCCGATCAAGTCGGGCAATGCGCTGCCGCTGAGAAATATCCCTGTCGGCACTACCATTTGCTGTGTGGAAATGCTGCCCGGCAAGGGCGCACAGCTCGCGCGTGCTGCCGGTACTTCAGCTCAACTGCTGGCGCGTGAAGGCGAATATGCCCAGTTGCGGTTGCGCTCCGGCGAGATTCGCAAAGTGCATGTCAATTGCCGCGCCACTATCGGCGAAGTCGGCAATGAAGAGCACTCACTGGAATCCATCGGCAAAGCTGGCCGTGTGCGCTGGCGGGGTATTCGCCCGACGGTGCGTGGCGTGGCGATGAATCCGATCGATCACCCGCACGGTGGTGGCGAAGGGCGGACAGCGGCGGCACAAGCGCCAGTGAGTCCATGGGGCGTCATGTGCAAGGGTTACAAGACGCGCAAGAACAAACGTACTAGCGGGATGATCATTCGTCGCCGCAATGCGAAAGCTACGGCGTAAGGGGTAGAAATGTCACGTTCCATTAAAAAAGGCCCGTTTGTCGACCATCACCTGATGCACAAGGTGGAGACGGCGCGGGCGGGTTCTGACAAGCGGCCTATCAAGACCTGGTCACGGCGTTCAACGATACTGCCCGATTTCGTCGGATTGACGATTGCCGTGCACAACGGCAAGCAGCATGTTCCGGTTTATGTCACCGAAAACATGGTCGGACACAAATTGGGCGAATTTGCGCACACGCGGGTTTTCAAAGGGCATTCGAAGGCGGGCGGTTCATCTGCCGGCGACAAGAAAGCGGCCCCTACGCCGGCGACCAAGTGAGGTAAACCGAAATGAATACCACAGCTAAATTGCAGGGCGTCCGTTTGTCGGCGCAAAAAGGACGGTTGGTTGCGGATCTGATCCGCGGCGAAACCGTTGAAAGCGCACTTAACATTCTGGGTTTTTCGCCCAAGAAAGGTGCGGTCATCATTCGCAAGGTTCTTGAGTCCGCGATCGCCAATGCCGAGCATAACGACGGTGCAGACATTGATGAGCTCAAGGTAACCCGCATTTTTGTAGAAAAGGGGCCAGTGATGAAACGTTTTTCATCGGCGGCCAAGGGCCGTGGCGTACGCATCATGAAGCCGACGTGCCATGTTTATGTCACCGTCGGCGACGGAAGGAAGTAGGTATGGGCCAAAAAATTCATCCGATCGGTTTCCGCCTTGCTTTTAACCGCAACTGGGCTTCACGCTGGTATGCGAATAACAAGAATTTTGCGGGAATGTTGCTCGAGGACATCAAGGTTCGCGAGTATCTGAAGGGGCGCCTGTCGCAAGCGGCCGTCTCCCGAGTGATTATCGAGCGTCCGGCAAAAAACGCACGTATCACGATATTCAGCGCGCGTCCCGGCATGGTGATCGGCAAGAAAGGCGAGGATATCGAGCGCCTGAAGGGTGACCTGCAGAAAATGCTCGGTGTTCCCGTGCATGTCAACATTGAAGAAGTGCGCAAACCCGAACTCGACGCGCAGCTGATTGCGGACTCCATCGTTCAGCAATTGCAAAAGCGGATCATGTTCCGTCGCGCGATGAAGCGCGCCATTACCAACGCAATGCGACTCGGTGCCCAGGGCATCAAGATCATGAGCGCTGGACGGCTCAATGGCATCGAAATCGCGCGTACCGAGTGGTACCGCGAAGGGCGGGTACCGCTGCATACCCTGCGCGCCGATATCGACTACGGTTTCTCTGAAGCCAAGACCAGCTACGGCATCATCGGTGTCAAGGTCTGGGTCTTCAAGGGCGAAGTGATCGGCAAGAACGAACAACCGGGGCTCGCCCCGGCGGCAGCACCGGTAGAGGAGCCCGCGCCCGCGCCGGCCCGCAAGCCGCGTCGGACAACGGTAAAAACAGGAGCAAAACGTGCTGCAACCAGCCAGGCGTAAGTACCGCAAGGAGCAAAAGGGCCGCAACACCGGCGTTGCGACTCGCGGCAACAAGGTAAGCTTCGGAGAGTATGGCCTGAAGGCCATCGGTCGTGGCCGTTTGACCGCACGTCAGATCGAGGCTGCCCGGCGTGCGATGACGCGTCATATCAAACGCGGCGGCCGGATCTGGATCCGTATTTTCCCTGACAAGCCGATTTCACGGAAACCGGCGGAAGTGCGCATGGGCAATGGCAAAGGTAACCCCGAGTACTGGGTCGCCGAGATTCAGCCGGGCAAGGTTTTGTATGAAATGGACGGCGTGAATGAAGTGATCGCCAAGGAGGCGTTTCGCCTGGCTGCGGCCAAGCTCCCGATTGCGACGACATTTGTCCACCGCTTGGTGGGAGGTTAGAACATGAAAGCAACCGAATTGACGGCGAAAGCCCCGGAAGAGTTGCGCAAGGAGCTTGAATCCCTGCTCAAGGCGCAGTTTTCCCTGCGCATGCAGAAGGCAACGCAGCAATTATCGAATACCAGCCAGTTGCGTAAAGTGCGGCGCGACATCGCACGGGTGCGTACGGTGCTGGCGACCAAGGCATAACAGGCAGGGTTGACTATGACAGAAGCTAACAAACGAACGCTGACTGGCCGCGTGGTCAGCGACAAGATGGACAAGACGGTCACTGTTTTGGTCGAACGGCGGGTCAAGCACCCTCTGCTCGGTAAAATCGTGATGCGCTCCAAGAAATATCATGCACATGATGCCAACGACGAGTACAAGGAAGGCGATACCGTGCTGATCGAGGAATGCCGACCCTTGGCCAAAACCAAGGCTTGGCAGGTGATCAAGCTCGTTGAAAAATCGCGCGGCGTGTAAATAGCGCTTGCGCGAGTAGTTCTAGCACGTTATAATTTTTGGCTGTATTTTTCCGCCAACCCCGGTTGGCGGTTACTGCCCGAACGGGCTCCAAGACTGGTCTTCCATGCCGCAAGGGTGGCCAAGTTGGGAAAAATAAGCAGGAAAAATCATGATTCAGATGCAATCCATACTGGATGTTGCTGACAACACCGGCGCACGTGCCGTCATGTGCATCAAGGTCCTTGGCGGTTCAAAGCGTCGTTATGCCGGAATCGGTGACGTGATCAAGGTCAGCATCAAGGACGCCGCCCCCCGTGGCCGCGTCAAAAAAGGCGAGGTTTACAACGCCGTGGTTGTGCGTACCGCCAAAGGCGTGCGCCGCAATGACGGTTCGCTGCTGAAGTTTGACGGGAACGCAGCGGTTTTGCTTAACCAGAAGCTGGAGCCTATCGGTACCCGGATTTTCGGACCGGTAACCCGCGAACTGCGGACCGAGCGGTTCATGAAGATTGTGTCGCTTGCTCCGGAAGTGTTGTAGAGGACGTATACGCATATGCGCAAAATCAAAAAAGGCGACGACGTGATCGTCCTTGCCGGCCGCGACCGCAGCAAGCGGGGAACGGTGCTGCGGATCGTCGACGCAGATCATTTCCTCGTCGAAGGTATCAACCGCGTCAAGAAGCACCAGCGGCCCAATCCTGCCAAGGGTGATACCGGCGGCATTATCGACAAGGAAATGCCTATTCATGTGTCGAATTTGGCGTTGTTCAATCCGGTCACCAAGAAGGCCGACCGCGTCGGCATCAAGCAACTGGAAGACGGACGCCGGGTTCGGTTTTTCAAGTCAAACGGCGAAGTGGTTGATGTATGAGTGCTGATAAAGATACCAAAAAAACAAAGCCGGCGAAGGATGCCAAGGCTGCACCCGCACCGGCCAAAAAAGCTGCAAAGGAGCCCAAGGCTGCTGCAGCTGCTGCGCCCAAGAAGGGCAAGCCCTCACGTCCGGCTGCACCGGCCCGGTTAAGCCTGTATTACAAGAGCACGGTCGCCAAGGCATTGACGGAGAAATTCACCTACAAGAGCCCGATGCAGGTGCCCCGGATCGAGAAAATCGTTCTCAACATGGGTGTGGGCGAAGCGGTCGCTGACAAAAAGATCATGGACAACGCCGTCGGCGACATGACCAAAATCGCGGGTCAGAAACCCCTCGTTACGAACTCGCGCAAGGCCATTGCCAATTTCAAGATCCGTGAAGGTTACCCGGTGGGTTGCAAAGTGACCCTGCGCGGCGCCCGGATGTATGAATTCCTGGATCGCCTGGTCAATATTGCCATGCCCCGCATCCGCGATTTTCGCGGTATCTCCGGGCGCAGTTTTGATGGCCGTGGCAACTACAACATGGGCATCAAGGAACAGATTATTTTCCCCGAGATCGAGTACGACAAGATCGATGCCCTGCGCGGAATGAACATCACCATTACAACGACAGCAAAGTCCGATGAAGAAGCCCGGGCGTTGCTGTCAGCTTTCAAATTTCCTTTCCGGAACTGAGGAAAACCGTATGTCCAAGCTTTCAGTGATAAACCGCGACCAGAAACGCCGCAAGACCGTGAAGAAATACGCGGCCAAGCGCGCGGAACTGCAGGCGCTCATCGACGATCAGAAACTGGCTCCGGAAGATCGTTATGAGGCGCGCCTGAAGCTGCAGAAGCTGCCGCGAAACGCGAGTCCCGTTCGGCTGCGCAATCGTTGCGCACTGACGGGTCGTCCGCGTGGCGTATATCGCAAGTTTGGGCTGGCTCGGGGAAAACTGCGCGAGATTGCCATGCGCGGAGAAATCCCGGGCGTAATCAAGGCTAGCTGGTAAGACAGGCCGCAGGAGAATTTTGCATGAGCATGAATGATCCAGTTTCCGACATGCTGACCCGCATCCGCAATGCACAGCAGGCGGAAAAGGAGTCGGTGTCGATGCCCTCGAGCAAGCTCAAGGTGGCGATCGCCATGGTGCTGAAGGACGAGGGCTACATCGATGATTTTGCGGTGCGTGGCGAATCGTCCAAACCGGAGCTTGAGGTCAGCCTCAAGTACTACGCCGGTTCCCCGGTAATCGAAAAAATAGAGCGTGTGAGTCGTCCCGGCCTGCGCATTTACAAACCCAGCCGTGACATCCCGCGCGTGATGAACGGCCTCGGCGTTGCCATCGTCTCCACCTCCAAGGGTGTGATGACGGATCGCAAGGCTCGGGGCATGGGCATCGGCGGCGAAGTCCTCTGCATCGTGGCGTAACGGAGAATAGCGATGTCCAGAGTCGGAAAAAGCCCGGTTGTCTTGCCGGAAAAAGTGGAAGTGACGATAGCCGCCGACCAGATTTCGGTCAAAGGTCCGCTTGGTACGCTGTCGCAATCGATCATGCCGAACGTCAAGGTGGAAAAGATCGAAAACCGCCTTGAGATCAAACTCAATGACAATTCCCGCCAGGCGAATGCCATCAGCGGAACACTGCGTGCACTGATTGCCAACATGGTTCATGGCGTAAGCCGTGGTTTCGAGAAAAAGCTCAATCTGGTTGGCGTCGGTTACCGGGCGCAGGCACAGGGCGACAAACTGAACCTGACCTTGGGTTTTTCGCATCCGGTGGTTCATTCGCTGCCGAAGGGCGTCAAGGCCGAAACGCCGACGCAGACCGAGATCATCATCAAGGGCGCCGACAAGCAGCAGGTTGGCCAGGTCGCCGCTGATGTACGGAATTATCGGCCGCCTGAGCCCTACAAGGGCAAGGGTGTGCGTTATGCCGATGAACGTATTGTGCTCAAAGAAACGAAGAAGAAGTAGGCGGACAGATCATGTTTGAGAAAAAACAGTCGCGTCTCCGGCGCGCACGCAGTGGCCGGGCAAAGATGGCCGAACTCAAGGCGGTGCGTCTCACTGTGTACCGTTCGAACGGCCACATTTATGCGCAAGTTATCGATGCCAGCGGCTCGAAAGTGCTGGCAAGCGCGTCAACCTCGGAAAAGGAAATGCGCGCTGCGGTGCCCAAGGGCGGCAATGCCGTAGCTGCTGCGGCAATCGGCAAACGCATCGCGGAGCGGGCCAAGCAGGCTGGCGTGGAGAAGGTTGCATTTGACCGCTCCGGTTATAAATATCACGGTCGGGTGAAGGCGTTGGCGGAAGCCGCACGCGAAGCCGGACTCAAGTTCTGACGGAGCGGCCCATGGCAAAAATGCAGGCAGGAAAGATGCAAACCGGTGAAGACCGCGGAGACGGCTTGCGCGAAAAGATGGTCGCCATCAATCGTGTGACCAAGGTCGTCAAAGGCGGTCGTGTGATGGGCTTTGCCGCACTGACTGTTGTCGGTGACGGCGACGGCAGCATCGGCATGGGCAAGGGCAAGGCGCGCGAGGTTCCGGTCGCCGTTCAAAAAGCCATGGAAGAAGCGCGCCACAAAATGGTCAAGATTCAATTGAAGAATGGCACGCTGCAGCATGCGGTCATGGGGCGCCACGGCGCTTCCAGGGTTTACATGCAGCCCGCTTCTGAGGGCACGGGAATCATTGCCGGCGGTCCGGTACGGGCGGTGCTCGAAGTCATGGGCGTGGCCAACATCCTGGCCAAATGCATCGGTTCGACCAATCCGTACAACATCGTGCGCGCGACCATCAACGGTCTGACCGCGATGAACACGCCTGCTGAAGTTGCCGCCAAACGCGGCAAGTCGGTAGAGGAAATCCAGGGATAAGCCATGGCCAAGACTCAAACCAAAGCCCAGGGCAAAACCATCAAAGTTACGCAGGTGCGCAGCCTGATCGGCACCCGGCCCGAGCACCGGGCATCGGTGCGCGGTCTCGGATTGCGGCGCATCAATCACACGGTCGAGCTGGCTGACAGCCCGGCGATCCGTGGAATGATCAACAAAGTGTCTTATCTCGTTCGTAGCGAGGGCTAAATGGAACTGAACAAGATCAAGCCTGCGGCAGGGTCCAAGCACACCAAGAAGCGCGTCGGACGCGGCATCGGCTGCGGTTCGGGCAAGACAGCAGGACGCGGTCACAAGGGCCAGAAGGCGCGTGCAGGCGGTTTTCACAAGGTTGGTTTCGAGGGTGGTCAGATGCCATTGCATCGTCGCCTGCCGAAACGCGGGTTCCATTCACTGGCCGCCGGAGATACCGCCGAGGTGCGTCTGGATACGCTGCAGAAAATGAAAGCGGACACCATCGATCTCGCCATGCTGAAGCAGACGGGTGCGGTGCCGCGGCTGGCGGTTCGCGCCAAGGTGATCCTGGCCGGTGAATTGAAACGCAAGATTGCATTAAAAGGTGTGCTGGCCACCAAAGGCGCGCGCGCAGCCATTGAAAAGGCTGGCGGCACTGTCGAACAACCTGTTGCCGAGAAGGTCGGGAGCTAAGCGTTGGCTGTTGGTTCCGCACTGTCGGGTTCGGGCAAGTTTGGCGATCTGAAACGTCGCCTGCTGTTCCTCGTGGGCGCGCTGATCGTGTTCCGCATCGGATCCTATATTCCCGTACCCGGCATTGATCAGCTCCAGTTGGCGGAACTGTTCAAGTCGCAACGCGGCGGCATTCTCGACATGTTCAACATGTTTTCGGGCGGCGCACTGTCACGTTTCTCGATTTTTACGCTGGGCATCATGCCGTATATCTCGGCGTCGATCATCATGCAGTTGATGAGCGTGGTGTCCCCCACCTTGGAAGCCCTCAAAAAAGAGGGCGAATCCGGACGCAGGAAGATTACGCAGTACACGCGCTACGGTACGGCGGCGCTGGCGATTGTGCAGGGCTTGGCCATTGCGATCGCATTTGAACAGCAGAAAGTGGCTGTGGATCCCGGTCTGATGTTCCGGCTGACGGCGATGATCACGCTGGTCAGCGGCACCATGTTCCTGATGTGGCTGGGCGAGCAGATTACCGAGCGCGGCATCGGCAACGGCATCTCGCTGCTGATTTTTGCCGGAATTGCCGCAGGATTTCCACAGGCCGTCGGCGGCACGCTGGAGCTGGCACGGACCGGTGCATTTTCGATCCCGTTCGTGTTGTTTATTTTCGTGCTGGTGATTGCGGTGACGGCGTTTGTGTGTTTTGTTGAAAAGGGTCAGCGCAAGATCCTGGTGAATTATGCAAAACGCCAGGTCGGGCGCAAGGTGTACGGCGGGCAGTCGTCGCACCTGCCGCTGAAGCTCAACATGTCGGGCGTGATCCCGCCGATTTTTGCGTCGAGCATCATCCTGTTTCCGGGGACTGTGGCCGGCTGGCTGGGTGAGAACGAAGGCATGACCTGGCTGAAGAATGTCGCAGCCGTGCTGCATCCGGGGCAGCCGGTGTACACGCTGTTTTATGCGGCTGCAATCATCTTTTTCTGCTTTTTCTATACGGCACTGGTGTTCAACCCGAAAGAGACAGCGGAGAACCTGAAGAAGAGCGGTGCGTTCGTTCCGGGGATACGGCCCGGCGATCAGACCGCGCGTTACATCGAGAAAGTCACCATGCGTTTGACGCTGGCCGGGGCGTTGTATGTCACCCTGGTGTGTCTGGTGCCGGAGTTGCTGATCGTCTGGAAAAATGTGCCGTTTTATTTTGGCGGCACTTCGCTGCTGATCATCGTGGTCGTGACGCTGGATTTCATGGCCCAGGTGCAGGCTTATGTGATGTCGCATCAATATGAAAGTCTGCTGAAGAAGGCGAATTTCAAAGGCGGTGTGTTCCCGACGCGGTAATGTCTAAAGAGGACACGATAGAGATGCAGGGTGAGGTTGTAGAAAACCTGCCCAATGCAACGTTTCGGGTGAAATTGGAAAATGGCCATGTAGTGCTGGGCCATATCTCCGGAAAGATGCGAATGCACTACATCCGCATCCTGCCCGGAGACAAGGTTACGGTGGAATTGACGCCCTATGATCTGACCAAAGGGCGGATCATTTTCCGGGCGAAATAGGCAGTCAGCGAAAGAGGTAAGACATGAAAGTTCAGGCATCGGTTAAGCGCATGTGCCGCGACTGCAAAGTCGTAAAGCGCAACGGCGTGGTTCGCGTGATCTGCAAGAAGGATCCGCGTCACAAGCAGCGTCAGGGCTGAGCGGTTCATTGAATATGAATCAGTCAGAAGTTATAATGTCGAGTTTTCCATTGGTGGGGTAACAGATGGCCCGCATAGGTGGTGTCAACATACCGAATCATCAGCATACCGAAGTCGCATTGACTGCGATTTTCGGCGTCGGACGTAGCCGTGCCCGCGCGATTTGCGCAGCTGCCGGCATCAACACCGCGGCAAAAATCAAGGACTTGTCCGATTCGGACATGGACAAATTACGCGAGCAGGTGGCCAAAGTCACGACCGAAGGCGAT
>JAKFUJ010000249.1 GCA_021732805.1 Betaproteobacteria bacterium
GTCGATACCCAGCGTTCCAGCAGTTCCAGCACATCGCAGTCGATTCAGGTGCTCGAAGGTTCCAGCGCCTACATTCGTGTCGGCGAATCGCGTCCGGTGCGCAGCCGTCAGGTGGTGCGCACCATCGTCAACGGCCAGATTGTCGATCGCGTCGTCGAAGGCACCGAATATCGCGATGCGAATACCGGCTTCAACGTGGTGCCGCGGGTGCAGGGCAATGTGGTCACACTGGATATAGACCCGCAGCGCGAATCCTTCGACGACGGACGGCGCGGCAGCCTCAACGTGCAGCGCGTGGTGACCACGGTGTCCGGTCGTCTTGGCGAGTGGATAGACATCGCCGGTGTCAACGAGTCGCGCAGCGATGCACAATCCACATTGCTCGGTCGCGGCAGTTCCGGCAGCAGCGAGCGGCGCGGGGTGCAGGTAAAAATCGAAGAGTTGCCGTAACACTTTGCGCGTCATGCCGGCGCAGGCCGGCATCCAGCGGCGTCTCCAATGCGAGTACAAAATCCTGGACCCCGGCTTCTGCCGGGGTGACGAATGCTGATTAACATCTTTTCAGAACGACGAGCCGGGTTGCTTCAGGAAATCAATTTCTTCCGGCGTCGAGTCACGCCCCAGAATCCGGTTGCGATGCGGGAAGCGCCCGAAGCGATGGACCACATCGCGGTGGCGTACCGCGTAATCGACATAACCCTTGAAGGTTTCGCGGTCGACTTCCGGCACGCCGGCGGCGAGCGCGGTGAACAGCGCGACGCAGCGTTCCTGCAGTTCCGCTGATTCGCTGTGTTCCAGAGGCAGGTAAAAAAATACGCGTTCAATGGCACGCAGGCTGCGGTCGGCGCCGGTGCTGATGCCTTCCAGAGCCAGTTTGCAGGCGAGCGGGTCATGGGCAAATGCCCTTGGCGTATCGCGATACATATTGCGCGGGAACTGGTCAAAAAGCAGGATCAGCGCCAGCCGTCCGCGCGGTTCAGTAGCCCAGCCTTGCTGTCCACCGGCTGCCGCTGACTCCACCAGCACGCCAAAGCGGTTGCGGATATCGGCGTCGACGATTTCGTCCTTGGACCACCACAGTTTTTTCTGTGATTGCGCCACATCCGTGTCATTGCTTTCTGTGCCAAACCAGAAATCGAGAATGGCGGAGGGCGTCATGTCGTCGTGCTCAGCGGTATTTCGCTGCAGTGATGAACTGGCCAAAGGATTCGCACCAGACGATGGCTGAGGTGTAATTCGCGGGATCCACGGTCTCCGGAACCGGCACGATGAAATTGTCAAAGGTCTTGATGTCGCCGACACGCACCATGCGCGATTTGAGGCGCTTGAAATCGGCTTCGGTTTCAACGAATTCCGGTGACAGATAGAGTTTGTAATCCGGTCCCGGCGCGATGCGGCCCATCAGCGCGATGCTGCGGCGGCTGATAGAGACCGTGCCTTCACCCCAGTGCAGCAGGTCGCTGCCCTTCAGGTCACGCCGGAATTCGCCCTTGAACTGCGCGGCGCCGGCCTGCGCCTTGATTTCAGCAGCAGATGGCGCTTCCGGCGCAATGAGTATGGGCAGCGTAAATATGCCGGCGGCAAAACCCGCAGCCAGCGCCATGACATGGGTAATGCCCAGCAGCAGCCATTTTTTCATTGGTGTCTCCTCCGTGGCTCCGAGCATAAACCAGATTGCCGCAGAGCTGACGCCCGCAGGCCGCGTGCATGTATATTCGGAGCCGATACAACCGGAGTATGCCCATGATATTAAAACGCGGTTTTGATTCCGTTGTCGCCACCTGGCTGGCCGGGTTGGTGGTGTTCCTGCCGCTGGCGCTGACGCTGGCCGTGCTGAACTGGCTGATCGGGATACTCAACGATTATGTCGGCCCGGACAGCATGATCGGCCATCTTTTTTCGGCGCTGGGGTATTCGGTAACCGGCAATTCCACGGTGCCATACCTGCTGGGCACGCTGGTGCTGATGGCCGCGATTTATCTGCTCGGGGCGGCACTGCGCCTCGGCCTGAAACGGCCGCTGGCGAAATTCCTCAATGTCACGCTGAGACGTGTCCCGTTGATCGGCAGTCTGTACGATTTCACCAACCGTTTTGTCGGACTGCTCGACAAAAATCAGGGTGATATCGGTACGATGAGCGCGGTGTGGTGTTTTTTCGGCGGCGACGGTGTTGCGGTGCTGGCGCTGGCTCCGAGCGCGGAACCGGTGGACATCGACGGCCGGCGGTATTTCGCAGTACTGGTGCCGTCTGCCCCGGTGCCCATAGGCGGCGGCCTGCTGTATGTGCCGGTGGATTGGGTCAAACCGGCGTACATGGGTATCGACAAACTGACCGAAATTTATGTGTCGATGGGGCTGACTCCGCCGTCCAACACTGTGCCGGAATCAGCACAGATTGCTGGTGATGCAAAAGACGGGGCAAAAAAACAGGATTAGTTTTCAGTCAGCGTCATCAGGATATCGGCGTACCACGCGCAGTTGAGCCCCAGCGCCTCATCCTGATCCTGGTCACGCGATCCGATATCCAGTCGCGACGAATGCACGCCGAGCAGCTTCCACGGCAAATCATTGACAGGCGCATCCTGATCGGGAATGCGCATCACTACGGGTGCGCCGCTGCTGCCCCGGTGGGTGCGGGCATCGGTCAGAAAATAGCCCTTGCCCTGGAAGCGCAGGCCGAACGATGACGCGACCGCGGCGCGGCGCGCCACCGGCATGTGATGAAGCGTATCGTGAAAGCCCAGCGGAAATCCCACGACCACCAGTCGCGTGCCGACTTCGATGTGGTCGGAAGGTTTGTAGAGATGTTCGGGAGTAAAGGCGGCATGGATCACCGTCGCTGGCAGCGCCGGGCGTTCGATTTCAATCACTGCCACATCAATTCCGCCGGCGGTGTCTATGCCCTGGCGCCACAGTTGTTTACCGTCGTGGTACAGCGGGATCGAGAACCCGGTGGACTTGACCATATTTTCCGCGTCGATATGCAGTTCAATTTCGATGCGATCCGGTTGGTGCCGGCTCGGCTCATCAATCATCACATGCCGGCTGGTCACCACAAACAGCCGACCATCACGCTCGAAGAAAAACCCGCTGGCATTCGTCAACTGTCTCTGCTGCCGGAAAGTCAGGATGTGGGCGGCGGTGAGGAGCAGGGATTCGATCATCAGCAGCGCAGTTTACCGTATCAGCGCCGCCTCGCACTGCAGGGTGTCTATATGTCAGGCGATGTGGTTTTTGCAAAAGACGGTCTTGCGGCTATCCGGTCGAACCATGCGCATAACTTCGGACGTTGCAGGCGCGCCCGGATTCGTGCAGGGGATTACTCCCGGAGACCGATGGGCCGCTGCCATCAGGCCTTATGGAATCTTCCAGCCCAGCCATTCACAAACCCCGCGCCCGAGCACCCATTCCTTGTCCACCTCCTTCAGCCACGGCGCGTCCTTCAGCCACATGTCGACGTGTTCCCGGTACGGCACCGGCGAACGCGACCAGTCGCTGCCCCAGAACAGGCGTTTCGGACCAAAGGCCTCGTAAGCGCGTTTGGCGTAAGCCTGCATTTTTTTGAACGGGTAGGGTTCCTTGATATACGAGGGCAGCGCGCTGGCCTTGACCGCGACATTGGGGCGTTTGGCGATGGCCAGCAGCTTGTCGAAATCGCGGAAGGTTTCGTCTTCCGGTTTGCCGCTGGTCAGCGCCATGTGGTCCATGATGATTTTGAGATCCGGATAACGCGCGGCCACGTCGTCGATGGCATGCACAAAATCCTGCGGTACCAGCACCATCAGCCTTATGCCGAGTTTTTCGGCCTCGGCCCATACCCAGTCAAACTTGCCGTCGACCAGCGGTTGCTGCAGCACGGGAATGTGGAAAGCGAAACGCATGCCGAGCATGCCCGGTTGATTGAGCCAGGTCTTGATCGCTGTGCGCGCATCCGCTGCTTCCGGATTGAAACGGCCCATGATCGCGAAACGGTCCGGGTGCGCCTGCACTGCGGCGATGGCGAGATCGTTGCGGTCGCCTTCCCAGGACGGCGGCACGATTACCACGCGATGGACGCCGGCGGTGTCCATGTCGGTCAGCAGTTCTTCGTGTCCGAGCGGGATGTCGCGCTGCGCATGCGCGCGCGCGGGCCACGGCCGCTCCGGCGTGTTGGCGCCCCAGATGTGTACTTGTGAATCGACGATCAGCATGTTGTCCTCCGGTTATTCGAACCCGATTCAATGATGAACGGGCGGATGCGTCAAGGCGTCCGGAACGTGGAGCGCAATACGACTTGTGCATGGCTAGCCGTTACACTGCGATGCACCTTGTACATTCAAGTGTCCGGGTTATTTGGCACTGCGTTGCACGTAAAGAATGATTATAAATAATTGATTTTAAAGGAAAATTTATGAACGGCGCAGAGAGCCTGGTGCGCACGCTGCTGAACGGCGACGTCAATGTCTGCTTCGCCAATCCCGGTACATCGGAAATGCATTTTGTATCGGCGCTCGATCGCGTTGAAGGCGTGCGCTGCATCCTCGGCCTGTTTGAGGGTGTGGTCACCGGTGCGGCCGATGGTTATTACCGCATGGCAGGCAAACCGGCGGCGACGTTATTGCATCTCGGACCGGGCCTCGGCAACGGATTGGCCAACCTGCACAATGCCAAGAAAGCGCGCTCGGGCATGGTCAACATCGTCGGCGAGCATGCGAGTTATCACATCAAGCACGACGCGCCGCTGACCGCGGATATCGAAGGCGTGGCGCGGCCAATGTCGGACTGGGTGCTGACGTCGCGTTCATCAATGGCAGTGGCCGCGGATGGCGCGCTGGCGGTGGAAGCGGCACGCAAAGCGCCGGGCCAGATTGCAACGCTGATCCTGCCCGCGGATACCGCATGGGGTGAAGCAGAAGGTCCTGCTACCGTGAATGCACCGTCGCCGCGGGCACGTGTGGCGGACAGCGCCATCAGCGACGGCGTACGTGCGCTGAGCGCCGGCCAGCCGGCAGCGATTCTGCTCGGTGGCGCGGCCTTGCGCGGCAAAGCGCTCGACTGCGCTGCACGCATCGCCGCCAAAACCGGTTGCACGCTGATTTCCGAATTCAACAATGCGCGCATGGAACGCGGCGCAGGGCAGGCCGTGGTCAGGCAACTGCCCTTCGTCGTCGACAACGCGCTGGCGATGCTGAAGGATGTGCGGCAGTTGTTGCTGGTCGGCGCCAAATCGCCGGTTTCGTTTTTTGCCTATCCGGGCAAACCCAGCGTGCTGGTGCCGGAAGGTTGTACGGTGACGAAGGTGGCCGCAGCTGAAAACGACCTTGAGGCTGCACTGGAAGCGCTGGCCGATGCGCTGGGTGCGCGCGGCACAGCGCCTTGCATCAATGCGCCGGCGTACGATGCGGCGCTGCCCACCGGCAATATCACGCTCGACGGCCTCGGCGCCCTGTTCAATGCACTGATTCCGGAAAACGCCATCGTCATCGACGAAGCCGTCACCAGCGGCCGTGCTTTCACCGGCGCGACCATGGGCGCGCGACCGCACGACTGGCTGAACATCATGGGCGGCTCCATCGGCTGGGGATTGCCCGCAGCCACAGGTGCCGCGATTGCGGCGCCGGAGCGCAAGGTCATTGCCTTTGTGGGCGACGGCAGCGCGTTGTACACGCAACAGGCACTGTGGACCATGGCGCGCGAGAATCTGGATGTCACCGTGGTGATCTTCGCCAATCGCGCTTACAGGATACTCATTGGTGAACTCGCCAATGTCGGCGCTGCAACGCCGGGGCATAACGCGACCGCGATGCTGACGCTGAACCGGCCCGATATCGACTGGCTGTCGATTGCCAAAGGCTTCGGTGTGGAAGCGGGAAGGGCAACGACGCTGAACGAACTCGCGGTGCAGTTCAGGCACGGACTGGCGACGCCAGCGCCGTACCTGGTTGAACTGGTGATGTAAACTGGATTCTCAGCCGCCTTTGACGCCCTTGGCGATGCGGTTGCCGATATTCTTGTCGATGTTGCGCCAGTACTCGAACGCGCGCTCCAGTATGGGCTTGGATACGCCATTCTTGAGATGGCCGACGACATTGGCGACCAGTCGCTGACGTTGCGCGTCGTCCATGACTTCGCGGATCAGGGTGCCGGGCTGCACAAAATCATTGTCTTCCTTGTGCGGCGTATACGCGGAGTGCATGAATTCGCCGCTGGCTGCCCATTTTTCCACATACGGGTAGCGCTCGGGGTCGGCCTGCGGCCCGCCTTTCGAGTTCGGCGCGTACACCGGGTCGGAAACGTTCTGCATGCGCATCGCGCCGTCCTTGCTGTAACTGTTAACGGGCACCTTGGGCCGGTTCACCGGAATCTGCCGGTAATTCACGCCCATGCGCGCGCGATGTGCGTCCGCGTAGGCGAAGACACGCGCCACCAGCATTTTGTCAGGGCTGATGCCGATACCCGGCACCAGATTGTTGGGCTCGAAGGCCGCCTGCTCGATTTCAGTATGGTGATCCGTCGGATTGCGGTCCAGCGTCAGTTTCCCGACCTCGATCAGCGGGTAATCATCATGCGGCCACACCTTGGTCAGATCAAACGGGTTGAAGCGGTAATTCTCGGCGTCTTTGAACGGCATGATCTGCACCTTGAACGTCCAGCTCGGGTGATCGCCGTTCTTGATCGCGTCATAGAGGTCGCGGGTGTGGTAGTCACCGTCCTCGCCGGCAAGCCGGTCGGCGTCTTTCTGCGTCAGATAGTCGATGCCCTGATCGGTTTTGAAGTGGTACTTGACCCAGAATCTCTGGTTTTTCGCATTCACCCACATATAAGTGTGGCTGGAGTAACCGTTCATGTGCCGCCACGACTTGGGAATGCCGCGGTCGCCCATCAATATGGTCACTTGATGAGCGGACTCCGGTGACAGCGTCCAGAAATCCCATTGCATGTCATGGTCACGCAGGTTGGTGTCGGCACGGCGTTTCTGGGAGCGGATGAAGTGCTGGAACTTCATCGGATCGCGGATGAAGAACACCGGCGTATTGTTTCCGACCATGTCGTAGTTGCCTTCGCTGGTGTAAAACTTCAGCGCAAAGCCGCGCGGGTCGCGCCAGGTGTCGGGGCTGCCACGCTCACCGGCGACGGTTGAAAAGCGCATCAGGGTGTCAGTCGTGGCGCCCGGCTGGAACACCGCGGCCTTGGTGTATTTGCTGACATCCTTGGTCACTTTGAAATGCCCGAAGGCGCCGCTGCCCTTGGCATGGGGCTGGCGCTCGGGAATCCGCTCCCGGTTGAAATTCGCCATCTGCTCAATGAGATAGTGATCCTGCAACAGGATCGGGCCATCGGGGCCTACGGTCAGCGAAAACTCGTCGCTGGATACCGGAATTCCGGTATCGGTGGTCGTGTGCTTTGGTTTTTTTTCTTTCATCTCGATATCTCCTCTTGTTCGCAGATTCAGTCAGGCATTAAGAATGCAGATTTCGTGACCACTCATTTAGTTCACGGAGTTTGCCGATAATGTAAGTCCGGTGTTTTGTTTCGATGTCCGAAAACGGCCAGACAGGTCCGGTTGCCATGCTCATAATGCGCGCATGCTTCTTGATCCTGCCATTTGTTACCGCGCACTCAGGGCGCGTGACGCCCGATTCGATGGCCGATTTTTTGTGGCGGTGTCGTCGACGGGCATTTATTGCCGGCCGGTATGTACGGTCAAGCCGCCGAAACGTGAAAATTGTAATTTTTACCCGAGCGCTGCGGCTGCAGAGTCGAATGGCTACCGGCCGTGCCTGCGTTGTCGTCCGGAACTGGCCCCCGGCAATGCGAGTGTGGATGCGACGACGCGCTTGGCCCAGGCTGCTGCGAGTCTGATGGAAGATGGCACGCTGGATAACAAAGGGCTGGATGCGATTGTGGCTAGTCTGGGTATTACCGACCGTCACCTGCGCCGCGCTTTTAGTGCGGAATTTGGCGTGTCGCCGGTGGAATTTTCGCAGACACAAAGGCTGCTGCTGGCAAAGCGCCTGCTGACCGATACCGCACTGCCGGTCGCCGAGGTGGCTTTCGCCAGCGGCTTCGGCAGCGTGCGGCGTTTCAATGCACTCTTCAAACAGCGTTACCGGCTCCGGCCCGGGCAGTTGCGCCGGCAGCAGCGGGATGGCGAGTCTGCGGCAATCCCGGCTGACGTGCTCAATTTTGAATTGAGCTTCCGCCCGCCGTTCGACTGGCCGGCGATAAGTACATTTCTCGGCGTGCGCGCAATCGGCGGTGTCGAAGCGGTTGAGGGTGGTTGTTATCGGCGCACGGTGCGCATCCCGGGCAATGACAGGGAACATACGGGCTGGCTCGCGGTTGCGATGTCACCGGTGAAATCCACACTGCGCGTTGCAGTCTCGGCGTCACTCGCCAAAGTGCTGCCTCCCGTGCTGTCGCGGGTCAAGGCGCTGATGGATCTCGCATGCCATCCGGCAGAAGTGGCGCAAACGCTGGGCGTGCTGGCTAAACGTCACCCCGGACTGCGTGTGCCCGGTGCGTTTGATGGTTTTGAAATGGCGGTGCGCGCGATTCTCGGACAGCAGGTCACGGTAGCGGCAGCGAGTACTGTGGCCGGCCGCCTTGCGGCAGCGTTCGGCGATCCCGTCGCAACTCCGTTTGATACGTTGACTACGCTGTTTCCGACTGCGGCGCGGGTTGCAGTGCTGACCCCTGGTCAGATTGCGCAGCTGGGCATGCCGGGCGCACGCGCACGCAGCGTCGTCGCACTGGCTCGCGCGGTGGCGGACGGCGATCTGGTGCTGGCGCCGAACGCCGACACCGAAGCGACGCTCGACGGGTTGCGCGGGCTGCCGGGCATCGGCGAATGGACGGCGCAATACATCGCGATGCGCGCGCTGTCATGGCCGGATGCGTTTCCGCACACCGATCTGGGCGTGATGAAGGCGCTCGGCGAGACCAGTGCGCGCCGGGTGCTGGCTGCAGGCGAAACCTGGCGGCCGTGGCGCGCGTACGCCGTGATGCATCTGTGGCAATCACTGAAAAAGGAATGACCATGCATTATTACGATTTTTATCAAAGCCCCCACGGGCAGATGCTGCTTGTCGCCAGCGACGCAGGACTTGGCGGCGTCTACTTCGACGGCCAGAAATATTTTCCGCAGACCGCTGCGGAGTGGCAGCAGGATGTGCGCCATGCGTTGCTCAGTCAGGCGAAGCGCGAGCTGGCTGAATATTTTGCCGGCGAGCGCAGATGTTTTGAAGTTGATCTTGCCCCTGAAGGTACGCCATTTCAGCGCTCGGTATGGCAGGCGATTTCCACGGTGGACTGCGGCGAGACCATCACCTATGCTGAACTGGCCCGCCGCGCCGGATGCCCGGGCAGCGCGCGTGCCGCAGGCGCCGCCACCGGACGCAATCCGCTCAGCGTCATCGTGCCCTGTCACCGCATCGTGGGTTCGAACGGCAGCCTGACCGGCTATGCCGGCGGGCTGGATCGCAAGCGTGCACTGCTCGCGATGGAATCGGTGGCTCTTGGGCCTTGGCAAAAGAAGCGGCTTATGCTTATGCCGCAGATTCCAGCGGCACTTCCCAGCCCGGGAAAACGAGCACTGCCGGATGGCATTTAAGCGCCTTCGCCAGTACTTTGGCGCGCTCAACTCCGAGGTTGACCCTGCGGCTCTCGATCGCGGACAGGGTTGCTTGAGGAATCCCCGTGAGCGCAGCGAGCTGACTTTGGCTCAGTTCGTTCCTGAAGTTCACGCAGGATGGGAACGGAATCGCCCACCGAGACGTCGACGCGTTTTATTGCGGGACGTAATTTCTTCATTTCAGGGCCCACTGTAATCATGAGCGGGTAGCCTGTAAGGAGCGCAGCGTATTACAGGGCTCACGTTGATTACCCTGTAATCCGCTGCGCTCCTTACAGGAACTACGTTTGCTGCGGAATCATATTCAAGGCAATTCGATCACCATTTTTCCGTTCGCCCGGTTCTCGTCCATCATCACATGGGCCTCCCGAAGACGTTGAAACGGAAAACCCGGTCCAAGTTTCAACGTTAGCGAGCCGGATTCGACAAGCGAAATGTAGCGTTGGAGCTGACTGTGGTGCATTCGG
Source organism: Betaproteobacteria bacterium (assembly GCA_021732805.1). Classification (GTDB taxonomy): domain Bacteria; phylum Pseudomonadota; class Gammaproteobacteria; order Burkholderiales; family SG8-41. The sequence goes on from JAKFUJ010000249.1 coordinate 10,081, forward strand.
GAATCTTGGTTTGGTGACGGACGGGGGTTTGGGCGTTTAACAGGTTGTTGAAAAAGTGATGCGCGAGCGCGTGGGGAGCGAAGCGACCAAGCGCACACGCGTGCAAACCTTTGATTTTATGAGGGTTGAAAAATCGATCATGCCAAGTTGAAGCGATGTTCTGGAGTTTTTCAACACCCTGTTAACGTCGAGTTAACCGGCGCGCGAAGTTTTTGCGCGTGTACGCGTTGAACGCGTAGTTATACGTTTTTGTGTATCGACCAGGCGACCAGACACAAACTTGTGAAGGACGCTCGCCATAAGGGTTTGGTAAGGAACTCCTTCCTCTGCAGCCTTGGCTTGCAAACCCTCCAGGTCTCGTGACGAAATTCTGATGTTCACCCGTTTGTTCTTCAGTAGCGTAGCTGCCGCCGCTGCTCTAAACCGCTCAATCTCGCTTTTCTGATTCCGCATGGGGCTCCATTCACCACGTTCGAAGGAGGCGAGAATTTCCTGTTCCAACAGTCGTTCGCCGTTCATGTCATTTATCTCCTGTTAAGAAATCTCGAGTCGCCTTGCGACTCGGGATAATACTTTTCAAGAAAATCTCATTCCCACTTTCAACGAAAGGGACAAGATATGCATACTCACGTATTCGCACCACAAGCATCTTTTGATGCCCGTACTTTGCCTGATTCGGGTGTTCCAATACTCTGAGAAGACCACCTTGTGAGATGGCGGAAAGAATTTCCTCGAATGAGACGCCGCGTTCCGCTTTAAGCGAAAGGCTTTTCTCTGCGCTCCACCTGATGGGCTTCACAACCGAGATATTACCACTGTGTGCCTTATGTGCTCAAGACGTATAACGTTCACGGTGAACCGCGCGCGGCGTTCTTGCGCGGCGTCCGGGTTGGCTGGGGGGCACCCTTGAGAACATGGCCGGCAAGACTTCGCAACAGCGCGGCATTGGGCGCATTCGAATGGTACAAACCCCTCTCACGCCACGACTCAGTGTTTAGCCAATTTGTATGCGTTCGAACGCGTTCGACAAGTGCATCGTGCTCCACAAGGCACCAAGAACCCTGCGCTGGGAAGACTATGTAAAGAGCCTTTCCAATGTATTTCTTGTCAATCGTGAGCCGACTCTTCAGCTATACCCTGAGCGTTTCCTTTCCGTCCTTGTGGTAGGCGAGAAAATCTGCGCTCTGCCAGTCATCCGATAGCTTGATGCAGTTGAAGCCATACTCGGCCAGCAAAGCAGCCACCTTTTGGAAATTGAATATCTCCCGTTGCCGCGAGTTGAGTTCACTGTAACTGATTCGTCGGAGTTCCATTGCAGGGTGCCTAACGTTTGAGCTCACCAGAGGGCGCCAGACCGCGCAGCGGGCTGACGAACGTCAAGTGGAGCGAAGGGTTAGCAGGGTGTTGAAAAACTCCAGAACATCGCTTCAACTTGGCATGATCGATTTTTCAACCCACATAAAATCAAAGGCTTGCACGCGTGTGCGCTTGGTCGCTACGCTCCCCACGCGCTCGCGCA
>JAKFUJ010000076.1 GCA_021732805.1 Betaproteobacteria bacterium
GTGCTGAAGCTCCCGGCTCATTGGCCTGGGTATCAACCGGCGGCGCCGGAGCGCCGGCCACCAGCACAGGACGGCGCAGATGCCAGTCGGTGGCCAACTGGTAGGCATGGCCCGCGCGCAACACCCGGGCGTCGCCCGACGGACGCGCCAGCAGTTGCAGGCCCAGCGGCAATCCGCCCTGCGAAAATCCGCAGGGCAACACCAGCGCCGGCGTACGTGCGACATTGGACGGCGTGAACGCATTCGAGCGTTGCCAGAAATTGAGTGTCCTGTGTGCGTCGAGCCGCGGCGCCGGGCCAAAGCCGCAGGTCAGCAGCACGTCATAACGCTCGACCAGCGGCTTGACCTCGGCGAGATAACGGCGATGCTCGCGCAGCGCCTGCACATAATCCGCCGCCTGAAACAGACACGCCGGCAGGATGCGTCCGAGAAAATCGCGGCCGAAATCGCCGGGCCGTGCAACCAGTTGATCCTGATGAATCGCGAAAATCTCGCTCTCCGCGATGATGACCTTGATGTCGAGTCCATCCATCATCGGCCGGCTGCGACAGTTCTCGACTGTGGCGCCCAGCCGCACAAACGTGCGGATGGCTTCATCCAGCGCTGCGGCATGTTCGGGATGGGCAGGCAGATCTTCTTCCCAGTAATGCCGCAACACGCCGATTTTCAGCCCGCGAATGTCGGTATTCAGCGCAGCGCGAAAATCCGGAATTTCCTGTTCAATGCTCCCCGCATCCCGCGCATCGTGGCCGGCGATCGCCTGCAGCAGGATCGCGCAGTCCTCGGCGCTGCGCGCCATCGGCCCGCAGTGATCAAAGGTAAACGAATTGGGGATCACCCCGGCGCGACTGACCAGACCATAAGTCGGCATCAACCCGGTGATCCCGCAAAACGACGCCGGACCGCGGATCGAACCGCCGGTATCCGAACCGAGGGCCGCCGGCGTCAGCCCCGCCGCCAATGCGGCGCCCGACCCGCTGGATGAACCGCCGGTGAAATGCGCGGTATTCCACGGATTGCGCGACGGCGGCCACGGCAGGTCGAACGAAGGGCCGCCGTGGGCAAACTCATGCGTCTGCAGCTTGCCGAGCAATATTGCGCCGGCGTCATGCAGCTTGCGCGTCGTGGTGGCGTCGTTTGCCGGAATGTTTTCGCGGGCAATCCGCGAACCCCCGGAAGTGAGTATGCCCGCGGTGTTGTAAATATCCTTCAAGGCGAACGGGATGCCGTGCAGCGGTCCGCGATACCTGCCTCCGGCAATTTCACGTTCGGCCGCTTTCGCCTGCTCCCGTGCGAGATCCGCGGTCAGCGTAATGAACGCGTTGAGTTGCGGCTCCAGCGCAGCGATGCGCGCAAGCAACGCATCCGTCAGTTCAAGCGGAGAAAGCCGCTTCGACTGTATCAGGCGCGAAGTTTCGGCAATGCCCAGGAAATGCAGATCGGACGCAGTCATGTTGCATGCAAAAATTGGGGAATGGCCGCAATGTAGCAGAAGCGCAACCAGGCCGCGCAGCGGCCCGGACAATCAGCGCAGTCTCAGTCGACGGTCGCCCCGGCCGCTTTCACCAGCTTGCCCAGTTTGGCGATGTCGGCGCGCAAATGCTCGGTAAACCGCGCGGGCGTCATTGCCACCGGTGTTGCGCCATAACCGGTCCAGATATCCCTGATTTTCTGCTGTGCGAGCATTTTGCCGATTTCGCCGTTGAGCTGCCCGAGAATGTCGGCGGGAATCCCCGGCGGCCCCATCATCCCGCTGTAGAGCACGATGTCGTACCCCTTGAGGATCTCGGTCATTGCCGGAACATCCGGAACCACCGGCGAACGGGTGACGCTGGTCACCGCCAACGCGCGCAGCTTGCCGGCCTTGACATGCGGCAGCGCCGCGGGCGTGGTCGAAAAACTGATGGACGCCTCCCCACCCAGCACAGCCGCCACCGCAGGCGCGCTGCCCTTGTACGGGATGTGTACCATCTGAATCCCCGCCATCGACTTCAGTGTTTCGGCAGACAGATGCAGTATCGTGCCGTTGCCCGAGGATGCATAGTTGATCTCGTTCGGTCGCGCCTTCGCCAGCGCAATCAGTTGCTGCACCGACTTCACCGGCAGCGACGGATGCACGATCAGGATCAGCGGCGTCTGCGCCACCATCGCCACCTGCGTGAAGTCCTGCACCGAATCGTACGGCAGCCGGGAATACAGCGAAGCATTGATCGCATGCGTGGTGACATCGGTGAAATACAGGGTATAGCCGTCGGCCGGGGATTTCGCGACCTGGGCCGCCGCGAGCGTGGTGCCGGCGCCCGGACGATTGTCGACGACGAACTGCTGATTCAGCGTTGCACCCAGATGCTGCGCAATCACCCGCGCCAGGCCGTCGGAAATGCCGCCGGGTGGAAACGGCACGACCACGCGAACAGGGCGAGCCGGATATTGCTGGGCGCCGACCGTAACCGTGGCGACGAGCATCGCAACGCCCAATGTAAACGCCACACAAAATCGCGGGAAAGAAATCATGAAACCTCCAAAAAAATATGCTGCACGTCCTGAAAACAGCAGCAACATTCATGCCATCGCAAAAATTTGCATTAACCCATCACTGAAACTGATATTACAGCACCTGCAATCATGCTGTCAGCGAAACACTCCCTGCTTTTACCGGCCGCAGACCGCGACATCCGCGTAAAGATCGCACTGTCACTGACGCATGAGCGCTTCAATCTGGTGCGGTTTACAGACGGCATGCGATCCGGTGCGTGAGTATCGGCAATTATTCAAAAGCCCCATTGCGGATTCCGGACGGGGATGTGACCAACGGACCGCCATGTTTGAAATTATCCATGCATAATAACGATAACGTACGGCTTTCCGCACCGTGCGGCGCAACTCCTGCAGGAGGTCTCATGAAGCGATTTCCAATCTACGCTGTTATGCTGCCGGCCTGCTTCTGGCTGGCGCCTCATCACACTTTCGCCGCCGAATATCCGAGCCGGCCTGTCCGTGTCGCAGTACCGTTTCCGCCCGGCGGCACCTCGGACATCCTGACCCGCATTATCGGCGAGAAGCTCGCGGCCGGACTCGGTCAACAGATCGTGGTTGATAATCGTCCTGGTGCGGGCGGAGTCATCGCCACCGACATTGTCGCCAAGGCCAACCCCGATGGTCATACCCTGTACATGACCTTCGTCAGCCACGCAATCAACCCCTACGTCTACGCCAAGCTGCCCTACGACACGCGCAAGGACTTCACGCCGATTGCGTTATTCGCGCTGTCGCCGAATGTCGTGGTGGTCACACCGTCGCTGCCGGTGAAATCGATCAAGGATTTGATCGCGCTGGCCAAGTCCAGGCCCGGCCAGATCAATTACGGCTCCGCCGGTGTCGGCACCAACTCCCATCTCTCCGCGGAAATGATCACCGCGGCGACCGGCGCCAAAATGACCCACATCCCGTACAAGGGCGCGCCCCAGGCCAACGCCGATGTCGCCACCGGGTTGGTACAGTTGCATATCCCTTCCATGCCGGTGACCATGCCGTTGATCCAGGCTGGTCGGCTGCGCGCCATCGCAGTGACCAGCAGCAAGCGTTCCCCCGTGCTGCCGGATGTTCCGACGGTGGCGGAAACCCTGCCGGGGTACGAGTCTCTCGCCTGGTACGGATTCATCGGGCCGCGCGGAATGCCGCAGCCGGTTGTCGACAGACTGAATGCCGAAATCCAGAAAGCGCTCAAGCTGCCTGATTTGATTCAATCGATGTCGCGCCAGGGCGCGGATCCAACCTATATGAACGCCAATGACTTCAGCGCCTACATCGAGTCCGAGCTCACCCGCTGGGGTACCGCAGTGAAAGCCGCTGGATTGAAGCCCGGCAACCTCTAGAAAAAAACCTGCTGCACGGCGGTTCTTCAGGAGTTTCTGCTGCGTCATTCCGCAGCGAGCAGGGCCTCGGCAAGAATACGGGTTGCGAGCAGGAAATCGTCGATCTCCATGTGCTCGTCCGGATTGTGCGAGCCGCGCGCGTTGCGGATGAACAGCATCGCCGTCGGCACGCCGGCATGCGCAAACACCGCGGCGTCATGCCCGGCGCCGCTGGCAAGCCGCATTTGCGCGATACCTGCCTCGGTACAAAATTGTTCCATTCGGGCCATCCAGCGCGCGTCCATCGGCGCCGGGCGATTGACAATGGCTTCGTCGAACGTGAATGACACGCCGCGCGCCTTGCCCACCGCCGCCGCTTCCTGTTGCAGCAACTCGTGGAAACCGCGCAACGTTGCGTCATCGTCGGCGCGAATCTCCACACTGAAGCGCGCCTCCCCCGGCACACGCGACACCGCATGCTCCCGCGGATCGGTGCCGATGATGCCGTGGGTGATCACCAGTTGTTTGCCGTCATCCAGCCAGCGCGCCCAGTGCGTGTCCATGCACATGATGAGCTCCGCGATGGCGACAACCGTGTCCTGGCGCAGGAACCGCGGCGTCGCGCCGGCGTGTGCTGCCTGGCCGCGACAGACGACGTTCATGTGGCGCAGGTTGCCGTAAATCCCGGTCACGATACCGACCGGCAAGCCTTTGGCTTCGAGCACCGGCCCCTGTTCGATATGGACTTCGAGAAAAGCGGCCAGCCGTGCCGGGTCGAGCAGGCGCTCACCGCGTTCTATCGCGGCCACGTCGGCGCCGACATCCTCGAGATAGGCCTTGAGCGGGCGGGCGTTGTCAAAACGCGGGCGGGCAAGATCGTGCGCGTTGAGCAGTCCGAACAGCGCATGCGAACCGATCCACGACTTGCCGTACCAGCAGCTTTCCTCGCCGCGCAGCGCGAACAGCCTGACCGTCCGCGGCGGCAGGATATCCAGTTGTTTCATCGCCGTCATCGCGAGCAGCCCGGCAACCACGCCCGCGGCGCCGTCGTAATTGCCGCCGTGCGGCACGCTGTCGAGATGCGAGCCGGTCGCGATGAATGGCGCATCGGCATCCCGCCCCGGCAAGGTGATGACGAGGTTGCGCACACGGTCATGCCCGACCTGCAGGCCGTGTTCGGCGGCAACACGCGCGATCAACTCCTGCGCGGCGGTCTCCAGCGTACCGAAAGACTCGCGCGTGACACCCACGCCGTCGAATGACAGGCGCCGCAGCTCGTCAAACAGCTCGACCGCGAGCGGACGCAGCGCGTCGGCGGGAAAACGATCGAGGATGCCAGTCACGCTCACGACAGAACTCCGGCTTCAGAGATTGGCCGGCGCCGGATCAGCCGCCATGTACCAATCGAGTATCTCGGAGCCGGTCATGAAAATCACGTCATCACGCTTTTTCAGAAGCTTCAGGCATTCCGCGAGATACGGCATGCGATGCGGCACACCGATCTGGTGCGGATGCAGGCCGAGTGTCAGCACGCGCGGCTGCTTTTTCAGTTCCGGCCCGAACGTCTTCAGCGTGTCCTTCAGCCGCTGCAGGACTTCCGGCGAAGACTGGCGTTCAACCGTGTAGACCAGACTGTCGTTCAGTTCGAAGCCGTAAGGCATGCACACCAGCGGCCCGTGCTTGGTGCGCATCCAGCACGGCAGATCGTCGAGAATCCAGTCCAGGTTGTACTCGATGCCGAGTTTCCTGATGATGTCCGGCGTGTTGAACGTCTGCGCGAAACCCGGCCCCATCCAGCCGCGTACTTTCTTGCCGGTGAACGCGGCGACCTGGGCGAGCGCTTTCCTGATGGTTCCTTCTTCGTCTTCTTCCTTGTGCAGCAGGCGCTGGGTATAGCCGTGTCCGATGAACTCCCATCCCGCCTTCAGCATGGCCTCCGCCACCGACGGATAATGGTCGATCACCGTGGAATTGAGATTGACGCTTGCCGGCAGTTTCATCGCCGAGAGCATGTCCAGAATTCGCGGCATGCCGCAGCGCAGACCATACTCCGCCCACGAATAGTTCGGTATGTCGGGGATGGTTTCCATGCCGTGCGGCGTCGACAGCGTCTTGCGCGGCATCGGCTGGTCGAACGGCCAGTATTCGACGTTGAGCACGACGTGTGCAATCAACATCTTGCCTTTCTTCGGCGGTTTGAGCGGCTTGCGCTCGCTGCTCATCTGGAACGGTACGCGCGGATTGGTCATGGCTGGCCCTTTCAAAAGTATCAATGAAAAATCAGACAATAGCTTGCTGGTCCTGCAGCACCTGGCGCAAGGCCGGGATATCGACGGCACGCGGCGCCACATCGTGCATCACGACCAGCGCCGCCGCAGTGCCCGCGGCCTGTCCATACGCCATGCATTGCGCGCCCATGCGCGCCGAGCCGATGGCTTCGCGCGTCGCCGCCAGGCAGCGGCCCGCTACCAGCAGACCATCCATGCGCCGCGGCACCAGCGCGCGGTAGGGAATATCGTAGTCACCGCCGTCGCGCACGAACAGATGCTGGCGCACGCCGGGCTGCGTGGCGGATTGCACGCTCATCGGATAGCTGCCGCGGGCGATCGCGTCCGGGAAGCGCGCGCCGCGTTCAACATCATCGCGAGTCAATTCGTATGCGCCGACGATGCGGCGCGAGGCGCGAACCGACACCGCGGGCAGCACGGTGTGGAGATAACCGTCACGAAACCCGGGCACGTAGCGCCGCAATACATCGAGCGCCATGCGCATCTGGCGCTGACCTTCGATTTCGGCACGGCTGCGCTGCGCGCCGTCGGTGGCATCAAATGTGATGCTGGTCACGTTCAGCGTGACGATGTCGCGCCGCTGCGGCAACGGCATGATGCTGAAACGGGCGGCGAACGGCTTGAGTGCTCCCCACGCCGCCTTGTCTTCGCCGGTGATGTCCCATTCCTTCCAGTCGGCGCGCGGCACGTAGTCACGCACGATATTGGCGAGATAGATGTAGGGGCAGTCGTAGATGTCGCGCACCTCGCGCATCACCTGCTCCGGCGTGAGCTGGTTGATTTCACGCAGATAGGGATCAGCCAGCAGCACGATCTTGTGCGGGGCCTGGCGGGCGTCGGCAATGAACGCGTCGGTATCGACGCCCGCCACGCGAAACAGCAGGGTCGCGTTGAGCGCTGCTTCCGGTGTGTCCTGCACATAGTCGGCGCCGGCGCGCTGCACGATGTCGGCGTCGCCGGTGGCGTCGATCACCACCTTCGCACGCAGCTTGTGCCTGCCGGATTTGTTTTGCACCGAAACGCCGGTGACTGCGTTGCCATCCGTGACGACATCCACCAGCATCGTGTGCAGCCACAATTCAGCGCTCGCCTCGCTCGCCATGTCGAACAAGGCGAGTTTCATCCCGTCGGGATCGAGCGGCGTGAAGGAACCGCCGATGCCGGCGGGATTGGGCAGATGTCCCCGCTCACGCGCCCCGCCCAGCGCTGCGACCCGGTCCACCAGTTCCTGCGGCAGCCCGCGCACCACCTGCTCGCCGCGGCTGTTATGAAACGGCGTGACATTGGCCAGCGCATGGCAGGTGCCGCCGAGATGACCGGTCGCCTCGATCAGGCACGTGCGCGCGCCGTTGCGCGCCGCGGCAACGGCAGCCATCGAACCTGCTGTGCCGCCGCCAACCACCACAACGTCATAGTCCTGGACGCTCATTCCCGGCTGCTTGAGATCAACCTGTTTAGGCTGCACCGCGCGCAGCGGAGCAGGGTCGATCCATTGGGCCTTCGGTTGCGACCGGATGCGCTAGCATGGTGTTGAAAAGCTCCAGAACATCGCTTCAACTTGGCATTATCGATTTTCAACTCTCATAAAATCAAAGGTTTGCACGCGCGTGCGCTTGGTCGCTTTGCTCCCCATGCGCTCGCACATCACTTTTCAACAACCTGCTAGAGCTCATGCAGGAATGCCGCCACCTCGTCGAGACGCGGCTCCCGATCCCGCCCGGTGACTGCGCGCTGCGCTTTCCGGTCATGCGTAATCCGCTACTTTTTGGTCATCGTCGACTGGTTGTAGTAGCGCTTGTCGCGTGGCCGCCAGCGCCCCGATTCGACTTGCGCCAGGAACTCCGCGATAAGCCGGTTGAAAAGATCGGGCTCCTCGACATTGACCGCGTGGCCGGTGTTGGGCACCACGGTCAGCCACGCCGAAGGACAAACGCGTTTGATGAACAGGCCGGGTTCGAGACAGTTGTTGTCTTCGTCGCCACTCATCATGTGCAAGGGCACTGTCAGCTTGCGCAGCCCGCGCTCCAGCGCGTAAACCGTCGGGCGACGGCCCTGCACGCCGCGCAGCGTATTGGCCGAGCCCAGTGCCGAATGTTTCGCGAATTCTGCACAGAAATGGGCGAAGCCGGCCGGATCCTTGTTTTGCATCTGCACCCGCGACGGGCCGATCTGGTAGGGCTTGATCGCTTCCCTGGCACCCAGCTCTTCGAAGCGTCGCGCCATGACTTCAGTGTCGCGGAGAAACTGCTTGCGCTTGTCGGGGTCCGAGCCGAAACCGACGCCGACCGACGTCAGTGACAGCGCAAGGCGCGGATAACGCAATCCGAAATGCAGCGCGGCGTAACCACCCATCGAGCAACCGATGATGTGCGCCTTGCGCAACTTGAGATGGCGCATGACGGCGGCAATGTCATCGGTGGCTATGGCCTGGGAGTATTTGGCGCGGGATTTCGGTACGTCCGAAGGAGGGTAGCCGCGGGCGTTGAACGCAATGCAGCGGTAGCGCCGGCTGAAAAACCGGACTTGCGGCGCCCAACCGTTCAGGTCATCCGCGAATTCATGCACAAACACGATCGGCGTACCTTTGCCGGCTTCCTCGTAATACAGTTTTACTCCTTGCGAGTCGACATACGGCATCACAGCATCCTTTCCAGGGACAGGGACAATGGGAGGAAGATCGTCTCCGAATCCGTTTCTTCAGGCATCCGGGAACAAGTTTCCTGATGATTTGGAAGATGCCGACCGGAAAATTTCATTCGTGATCCGGGACAGCGGCATCAGTGATTGCTGATTATCCTATCGTACATCGGGCACAGCCGCCGGGCCTTTCCCGGTCCGGCATGCCGACAACCGGCAGAACGATAATGAACTAGACCGGATTCGCAATATCAATGAACCGGTGCTGCAAACCAAAATGTTGCGTCAGGTGCTCCCCCAGCGCCTGCACACCATAACGCTCCGTCGCGTGATGACCGGCGGCGACGTAGGCCACGCCGGATTCACGCGCAGCATGCACGGTCTGTTCGGAAATTTCGCCGCTGACATAAACATCAACGCCGAGCGCGATGGCTTGTTCGAACAAGCCCTGTGCCGCGCCGGTGCACCATGCAACGCGACGCACCGGTCGCGCGGAATCACCGATCACCTGCGGCGCACGCTGCAGTTTTCCTTCGATCAGGTCCGCGAATTGCGCCAGTGTTGTTTCGGCTGCGATGGTGCCATAGACACCGATACTCTGTTCGCCGAAGCGTCCCGCCCCGGTCAGCCCGAGCAGTCGCGCCAGCGCGGCATTGTTCCCGACCTCGGGATGGACATCCAGCGGCAGGTGATAGGCAAACAGATTGATATCGTGTTCCAGCAGCCGGCCGATGCGGCGACGGCGCATGCCGGTGATGCGTCCGTCTTCGCCGCGCCAGAAATAGCCGTGATGCACAATCAGTGCGTCGGCCTTCGCAGCTACGGCAGCTTCAATCAATGCCGCCGAAGCCGTGACGCCGGTGACGATCCGCTGCACTTCCCGACGCCCTTCCACCTGCAGGCCGTTTGGGCAATAATCACGGAAATCAGGGACTTGCAGATAATCCGCCAGATAGGCGTCGAGTACAGTACGTTCCATAGGCACCCGTTCCATAAGCTTCAATTTATCCATCAATCAGCAAACATTGTAACCGCGGCTCCGCGGCATCCTCATGCGAAAACTCTGGCTGACCTTCTGTCAAACCGCGACCATCTGCCTGGCCGCGCTGTTCGTCATCAACACCCTGCGCCCCGATCTGCTGAACGGCAATTCACCGCAAAGCGCAATCATCACCACCGTCAAACAGTTGAGCAGCGACAGCGCCGCGCCGCGCGCCGGCTCCTACAGCGACGGCGCCAAAAAAGCGATGCCGGCCGTGGTCAACATATTCACATCACAGGCAGTCAAACTGCAGCAACGGCATCCGTTGATGGACGATCCGGTATTCCGCTATTTCTTCGGCGAGCAGTCCGAGGCGCAAAGCCAGCCCAGCACCAACCTCGGATCCGGCGTGATTGTCAGCGAATCGGGCTACATCCTGACCAACAGCCACGTGGTGGAAGCTGCAGACGACATCGAAGTCGCCCTCGCCGATACACGTCGCGTCAAGGCCAAGGTGGTCGGCACCGATCCGGAATCCGATCTCGCCGTGCTGAAAATCGATCTGCCGAAACTGCCGGCGATCACTTTCGCCGCACCCGACGGCGCGCGCGTCGGTGATGTGGTGCTCGCCATCGGCAACCCCTTCGGCGTTGGTCAGACGGTCACCATGGGCATCGTCAGCGCCACCGGCCGCACCCATCTCGGCATCAACACCTTCGAAAACTTCATTCAGACCGATGCCGCGATCAATCCCGGCAATTCGGGCGGTGCGCTGGTCGATGTTAACGGCAACCTGCTCGGCATCAACACCGCGATTTATTCCAAGACGCCGGGCGGCGCATCACTCGGCATCGGCTTCGCTATTCCGGCGAGCACCGCGAAAACGGTGATGGAGCAGATCATTCAGACCGGATCGGTGCAGCGTGGCTGGATCGGCGTCGGCGTCCAGGAAATGACCAGGGAAATTGCCGAGTCTTTCAAAATGCCGGCTTCCACCCGCGGCGCGCTGATCACCGAAGTGTTTCGCGGCACCCCTGCTGATCGCGGCGGCATAAAAGTCGGCGACGTGCTGGTTGCTGTTGACGGCAAGCCGGTCACCGATTCCTCCACCATGCTCAACCTGATTGCAGCGCTGACCCCGGGCAGTCAGACTGTCCTGCGCGTAATGCGCGAAACCAAGGAAATCGAGCTCAAGGTGACGGTCGGCAAACGGCCGAAACAGCCGCGCAAGGAATGAGGCTTAGCAGGGTGTTAAAAAACTCCAGAACATCGCTTCAACTTGGCATTATCGATTTTTCATCTCTCATAAAATCAAAGGTTTGCACGCGTGTGCGCTTGGTCGCTGCGCTCCCCACGCGCTCGCGCATCACTTTTTCAACAACCTGTTGGCCGGCAAAAGCAGCCGGCACCTTAATCCCTGGCAAGTTCGGCCGGCGGATTATTGAGTATTCCCAAAACATGACAGCCTCGTCAGAGGCATGTTTTTGTCATGAATTATGCAACTCTCAATAATACGTCCCAGTCGGCGACCAGGGCCGTGGTGAATCAACTGCCGGAGCGGCCGCGCTCCTCGGCTTCAACGCGGTCAAGCTCCGCTTCCTGCGTTGCATCCGACGGCGGCTGATAGTCACCAGCTTCCGTCTCGGGCTTTTTCCGGACGAAACGCGCGGCGAACAATCCGACCTCGAACAGCAGGCACATCGGAATCGCCAGCAGCAGCTGCGACACCACATCGGGCGGCGTGACGATCGCCGCGATGATGAAGGCGACAACGATGAAATAGGGCCGGATGTTGCGCAACTGCTCCAGCGTGACGATGCCC